>CAXNGG010000094.1:0-6580 GCA_964201885.1 Oligoflexales bacterium | reverse complement strand
GAATACCCGTCTTTTTCAAGCTGCTCGGCTGCTTTAAGGGCTAAGCCTACTTCTGAACCGGTAGCAAAAATAACCAAATCCGGTTTTGTGGACTCTTTAACTTGCCAGGCGCCTCTAGCGCTGAGTTCTACAGGTCCATTTAAATAAGGAACGCCCTGTCGGGTTAGACAGATACAGATAGGAGTTTTAGGATCCCTTAGGGCAACTTTCATAAGGATCTCTGTCTCACTAGGGTCTGCTGGGCGCATGACCATAAGATCAGGGATGGCTCTTAAACTCATCACTTGCTCAATGGGCTGATGAGTGGGGCCATCTTCACCAAGATAGAAAGAATCATGGGTAAATTCATGAATCACGCGCACTTTTTGAATAGCGCCTAGGCGTAAAGCTGGGCGAGAGTAATCCGCAAAGGCCAAAAATGTTGCGTCAAAAGGCACGAAACCGCCGTGGAGCGCCAAACCATTGCACATTGCCGACATTGTGAATTCTCGTACGCCAAAAGCGACATTTCTACCTTGGGGGGTTTCCGCTTGAAAGTCTCCGACTTTTTTTGCAAATGCCCCGGTCATATTGGAAGGCTCTAGATCGGCAGAACCGCCGATCAAGTTGGGAACGGAAAAGGCCCACTCGTCGATAATTCTACCAAATGCATTGCGAGTGGCGATGGGCTTGGTGCGGTCCCATGAAATGGAAGCTAGGCTATCGACATTTAAGGTGCCAAAATAGCCATTAAATTTGTCGCTAAACGTCTTATCTGCAAGACGCGATTTTAGCTTTTGATTCCAAGTGTCTACTTTGGATTGTAGAGCTTGAAAGTTTCTTTGAAAGTGCTCATGGGCCTCTTTAGGCCAATAGAAATCCGTTTCAGGGAGTCCCCAAGCTGCTTTGGTGGCAGCCATCTCGGCAGCGGGCAAAGGCTCTCCATGGGTTTTATGGCTACCTTCTAGGGAGGCTGCGCCTTTAGCCATAATGCTGTCGCCAATAATAAGAACGGGTCGCTCGGTTTCTGCTCGAGCCAAAGTCATGACGCTACGAAGGGCAGCGTGATCATGTCCGGAAACCCGGTAAACCTTCCAGCCAAATCCTTCAAATATCCTTTGCTCATCGTCACTAGTAGCCCGACGAATGGACCCTGAAATTTGGATCGCATTGCGATCATAATACCAAATAAGATTATTTAATTTGAGGTGCCCCGCAATGGAAGCAGCACCCAGGGTTACGTCCTCTTGCATGCACCCATCGCCCAAAAGGGCCCAAGTCTTATAAGAAAAAAGATCCTGGTCTAAGCTTGCCGCGAGGTGCTTGGCTCCTAGGGCAAAACCAGCCGACATGGCTGCACCTTGGCCTAGGGGGCCGGTGGTACATTCGACTCCTGGCGTTTCCGTGTTTTCAGGATGCCCGGGGGTGCGTGAATGGAGCTGCCTAAAAGACTTAAGATCGTCTAAGGTTAGCCAGCCTATTCCATGAAGCAATGAGTACATGAGCATGGATTCATGGCCAGCGCTAAGGATGAAGCGATCTCGACCAAGCCATTTGGGGTCCTGGGGATGAAAGTTCATAAATTCTGTGTAAAGAAGATAGGCAAAATCCATGGAAGACATCGCGCCTCCTGGGTGGCCGGACTTAGCTTTGCTGACACCATCAATGACTAGGCTTTTCAGGCAATTAATCGTCCATTGGTCCTTCATGAAGTCTCCTAAAGTTTGAATGTGCCGGCAGTATAGAGATAAATTCGCGGCTGGGAAATTAATATCTTCAACTTATTCATGCCTTAACCCAAGAAAAGAGATGGATATTCTCCTCTACTTAAGGCATCATGCCGCGGCTGCCGCTTTTGCGGGAAGCTAAGAAACCTTTATTTCGGGAAATCTATGATTCGCCAGGACATCAGAAATTTATGTATCATCGCCCACGTTGACCACGGCAAAACGACTCTTGTCGACCATCTTTTGAAGCAAGGGGGCTTATTTGCTGCCCATGAAAAACAAGAAGATCGTATGATGGATTCCAATGCGCTAGAGCGGGAACGTGGAATTACGATTTTGGCGAAAAACTGTTCCGTAAATGTCAAAGGCGTGAAGCTAAACATTGTGGATACCCCAGGACACGCCGACTTCGGTGGCGAAGTAGAACGAATCATTGGCACTGTTGACGGAGCCGTATTGCTTGTGGACGCTGCGGAAGGTCCTCTGCCTCAAACTCGTTTCGTGTTAGAAAAAGCTCTTAAAATGGGCCATAAAATTATTCTTTGTATCAACAAAGTGGATCGACCCGAAGTTCAAGTCGGCGATCGCATTCAAGATGTCGTCAATCAAGTCTTCGATCTCTTTGTAGAGCTTGGTGCTACGGATGAGCAATGTGATTTTCCAATTGTCTATGCAGTGGCTCGAGAAGGCTGGTGTACGCAGACTTTTGATGACATTCCCCTGCTTTTAAAAGGCGACAAAAAAGGCTCTTTGGAGCCGCTTTTTGACTTAATCTTAAATCGTTTCAAGGGTCCAACAGTAGATCCTGACGGTACCTTTACGATGCAGCTTTCTAACCTATCTTGGTCTAACTTCGTGGGCCAGCTTTCTGTAGGGCGCGTGATTGCTGGAAAAGTCAGAAAAGGACAAGAAATCTTTCGTTTAGGCGTCAAGCCTAATGGCGACAAGTTTTCTGAAAAGTTCAACGTTACGAAGCTATTTACCTACAATAGCAACCGCGAGGTTGAGACGGAAGAATTGACTGCCGGTGACATTGGGATTGTAGCGGGAAATGACAATGTATTTATCGGCGATACTCTAGGTGGATCTACCGAAATCGACCTGTTTTCAAGAATTCAAGTTCAAGAACCTACCTTGAGAATGATTTTTTCCATCAATTCCAGCCCACTTTCAGGGAAGGAAGGGGAAGCGATTCAGTCCCGTAAACTTCGCGAGCGTTTGGAACGTGAATGTCGCGCGAACGTGGCTGTCCAAATGGAAGAGGGGGATTCTACCGATCAATACTTCCTTCTTGGGCGTGGGGAGCTGCAGTTTGCTATTTTGATTGAAACCATGCGCCGTGAAGGACTTGAATTCATGGTGGGCCGTCCTGTTGTGCGCATGATAAAAAATGATGCTGGTGAAAAGCAAGAGCCAGTAGAACGCGCTGTACTCTATCTTCCAGATGCCTTCACTGGAGCCGTTACAGAGATGTTCCAAAACCGCAAAGGTGTTTTGGCGCACTATGAAAATATGCCAGCCAATCGCGTTAAACTAGTGTTTGACATTCCTTCTCGCGGACTTCTAGGAATTAGATCTTCTTACCTTACAGCTACTCGTGGCGAAGGACTCTTCTCTTCGGAACTCGTCGGGTATGAACCTTTTAAGGGTGAGATGCTTCACCGTAAAAACGGCGCGATCATTGCCGATCGAACAGGAAAGACGACTGAGTATGCCCTATCTTCCATTGAAGAGCGTGGTGTTCTCTTTTTGAACCCAGGTACAGAAGTTTATGAAGGCATGGTCATTGGCGAGCACAGTCGGGAGCAGGATCTCAATGTGGATCCATCCAAAGAGAAGAAACTGACTAACGTTCGGGCCGCAGGATCAGATGGTTTGACCCAACTTGCGGGTATCCGTCAGATGTCCCTTGAGCGCAGTATTGAGTGGCTCGATGATGATGAATGGATTGAAGTAACTCCCAAAAACATCAGACTTCGCAAGAAAGTTTTGCAGTCCAATTTACGTTCGGTAACCCGCAGTAAGAAGAACTAAGCTCCAGACATATTAAAAAACGAGGCCTTTTGAGCCTCGTTTTTCTATTGGGATGCTAGTGATAAAATAGATGTTCACCTTCGCCGATCCGTGGGTCGTGACCAACTGACTTAATGGCGCTCTCCAAGGGGGTTCGGCTCCAAGATTCTTCTAGAGTTACTTAAAGACACCCGCTGCTTTGCCTTCTTTCTTAAACTTAAGAAGGAAGTCTACAGCCTGCTCATCGCTAACTTTTACACCAGCTGGCGCATAGACTTCTAAGTTTCCATCCGAATGGATGTCCATCTTACCAGCTTTATTTGCGGAGGTAAGTCCGATACCAGGAAAGATGGTCGAAAGGTTAGCAGCAGCAAAAAGGCCTCCAGGCTGGACCACGTTTCCGTCTTTGTCAAGTAGGGGGCCGTATGCCGTAGCCACTCCTACAACCTCATTTTTTCCGTTAAAAAGACGCTGGGACACCGTGAGACCAGAAGGAAAATTTTTACTTACAAAACTTAACGCAACCGTAGTTCCCACGTACTTCTTCTGAGGCTCAGTACCCAAATAAAGCAGCCCTTTAAACTTGGATTCCTTAGCGAATTCAAATGTAGAGAGTTGAGTCCCTATGTAGGAAGGAAACGGAGCGCCGTTGGGAAGTCGGTTCGTTTTGTTGACGGTGAGGACATCGTCTAACCAGGCTTTTGTGGCAAGCAGCGCACGGATTGTAAAACCAGTTTCACCCGCGCCAGGAATAAACGAGATCGCGCCGTAATCTTTAATAGATTTGGTCACTTCGAGATTGAGGGAGAAATCTTGGGAAAATCCAATATCTAAAAGAGCGTCACCATCTTTGTACTCAAACGCAAAACTGTTGACTAATTTTTGATTGCTGTTTCCGCCGCCGCAGGCTGTCATCAACGTTAAAACGGAACCTAAAAGTATTCTTTTCATTGTGGTTCTCCTAAAAGTTTTACCCTCTATCGGCGGCATAGTCATGGACTTGACGCTTTTGTCCTAATGTTGGCATGGTAAAACCATGAAGAACCCTGCCAAGCAGCTAAAAACGCTCAAAAAGCATTGGATATTTTTATAATTTCAGAATAGATTCCGGCCTTCAATTTGACTGGATTAGGACTAAACATGAAAATCGCAAAAAATAGCGTCGTGATGATGGAATATACTTTAACCGACGACAAAGGGACGGTTATAGACACCACGGAAGGGCGCGAGCCGTTGGCCTATTTACATGGTTATGGAAACATTATCGTAGGCTTGGAGAAAGAACTAGAAGGAAAATCTAAGGGAGCCAAGCTTCAAGTAAATGTATCCCCTGATGAGGGATATGGACATTTCGATGAAGAAGCTATCAGAACCGTGGATATTGGTCAGTTCGAAGATGCTAAAGCCGTTGAAATAGGCATGCAGTTTGTGGCTGATACGGATGACGGTCCCGTTATGTTCACGGTACGTGAAGTTAATGGTGCAGATGTCGTACTTGACGGAAATCATCCTTTAGCGGGAACTCACTTGAGCTTTAATGTAGAAGTCATCGAAGTCAGAGAGGCTTCTAAAGAAGAGCTCGCCCATGGACATGTTCATGGTGCCGGTGGCCATCATCACTAAAATGATTTGTATTTCCTAATATCTCTAAATTCGTTATCGTATTTTCTATTATCAATTGTGACCTTAGGGACTGGAAATGCATTTAGAAATACCTGAATCCCTTGAGATAGATTTCAACTTAGACTTGAATCAAGATGAGTTTGATAAAGTTGTTTTATCTCGGCGCAGTGTTCGCTCCTATACGAGCGAACCTGTCCCTGAAGCCATCATTCAACACTGCTTGGAATTGGCTTTACTTTCTCCAAGCTCTAGCAATTTGCAGCCTTGGGAATTTCATTGGGTCAGGAACAGTGAACTTAAAAAGCAACTCGCTGAGTTTTGTTATTCCCAACCCTCAGCCAAAACAGCTAGTGACCTTATTGTATGCGTGGCAAGGACAGCAACTTGGCCTTCCAATTTAGATCATTTGGTAAAGATTCTTAAGTCTCAGCCGGGAGTGTCTCCTTCTGCCATCAAATATCATGAAGTTGACTTGCCAAAAATGCTTGAGCAAGGAAGTTTCGGCCTCAAAGGCCACTTGCGCTCCCTTAAATATCGGCTTAAAGGGCTCAGAAAAGTTCAGGCTAGACGCCCAGGGGGACCCAGTGATCTTCTGCTTTGGGCCGTAAAATCAACAACACTTGCCATTCAAACTTTCATCCTAGCGGTAAGAGCCTATGGATTTGACACCTGTCCCATGGAAGGGTTTGATGAAGTTCGTATCTCACGCCTACTCAAGTTGCCCGCTGATGCTCACATAGTGATGGTCGTATCCGCTGGAAAACGAGCCAAAAATGGCGTCTACGGCAAACGCACTCGGCTAGAAAAAGACAGATTTATTAAACAATATTAGGTTTCATAAATCTCTCTCACTCAGAGGTGTACGTTGGGTAAGGTGAGCATCGTCGATGGCGTTTGACATAACGCAAGATTCTTCAATTGCTATTTTCCTATTTTAGCAAAATGCACCTACCTGTTTGGGTTAGAGCTTGTCTTCTAGTCGATCTTTCTTCCTGTTCTTAGGCTCCTAAGAGCCCGTGAATCACCAGGCGGTTTTTGCTATAAAAAGCCAATTTAAATTCAGAGATTTACAAGAGATAGAATAACAGTGAAGGATTTATAAGATAGCTGAGGATCTGTACGCAAGGCTGCCTAGCATAGTGGCTTACAATAGTGGCTTACAATAGTGGCTTACAATAGGGGCTTACAATAGGGGCTTACAATAGGGGCTTACAATAGGGGCTTACAATAGGGGCTTA
>CAXNGG010000093.1:0-6582 GCA_964201885.1 Oligoflexales bacterium | reverse complement strand
GCCGCTACGTTTTCACTCTTACTTTCTACCTAGTTTTCTTTTGAATCGTCCTTTTATTTAGCGCTGCAAAATTTACACGCTTTTTTTTGCAAGAAACCTCGATAAAATAGAATTTGATCGGGGTAATTATGATTGGAATGATTGGCGGGCCAGCCATATCTGGCAAATCAGAGTGGCTTATAAAGCACCTACCTCTCTTGAAAACAGTCTGGATAGGAACCGGCGACACTTCCATTGAGCCCATGTGCGCCAGACACACCTATCTTCAAAATCTACGAAAAAATATGTCTCCTGATTGGGGGACGATTGAAACATCTGCATTAGCAGAAACCATTCGTGCCACGACTTTGTCACAGGTAGCCGTCGATAGTTTAACCTGCTGGATCAGCAAACTAGCCGTTGAGGCATCCCAAAGGCAGTCGCTGGATCAAGTGGCTCACATCCTATCCAAAGAATGTCACAGCCTTCTGCATATTCTGAAGGAGCATGACTCTTTGGGTAGAGACATCTGGCTTGTGACCAACGAAATCGGAACCTCCCTTCCAAGCCCTCATCCCTTAGAAAGATTGATCCGAGAAGCCAACGGAAGGCTCAACTGTCAAGTAGCGTCTCTCGCTAAAGAAGTGGTACGCATTGACTTTGGAATTCCAAGCCGGATCAAAGGAAATCTTAAATGAATCTAAAAGGTATCTTTAAAAAAACTTTTCTTGGACTAAATTTATATCTTTTTGCAAGCTGTGTAAGCTGGCGAGAACCCGAAAGTGACATTGCCCTTAGAAAAATAGAAATAGAGCGAAAACCAAAATTTGAACGAATCCTAATCCTGCCCTTAACGGGGGCGGTGGATGCTGAAGGCCTTGCCTCAGGGGCGATCCAATCTGAGGCACAAAGGTTACTGGGAAAAGGAGCTAGCCTAGTCAGCGACCTAGAACCCATCTACAAAGCGGCTAGGGCCGCTGAGCTTATGCCACTTGCTCTTCAACCTCAAATGCTTTGGTTTGAGGACCTGTTGGCAAAGACTTCAAACCAAAATCTCGTTTCCGGTGGAATCTACAGATTCCCAGGAATGGAGTTCGGTCTAAAGCTAGAAAAAGATCCTACAGCGATCTTGAAAATCCTAGCTACGAATTCTCGCCAACTCGAAACTCTATCCGAGGCCCTGCAAAAAAACGATAAAGTCCTATTCCAAGAGATTTTGAGCCCCCAGATGGAAATCAAAGCTTCCCTGTCTAAACTTCAGTATTGGGCTGAGGTCCAGTTTGAACCCAGCTGGATCGTGGCGTTCTACTTGGATGGCTCAAAGGACACTTGGGACAAAGGACACTCGGTAACCCTAAAGATCATCGCGCTCAACTTTGAAAGCGGTGGCATTAGGTTCGCAGGAAGTAGCACTTTGAGTCCAACAGCTATGCCAGTAAAGTATTCCACCATGCTTACAGCTCTCACCAATACTCTGATTCGAAAGATTCTTGAATCTTCCTCATTAAGCCGATGAGTCCAAATACAGTCTCTTCTCATAGGGAAATAAAGGCTACAAACTCCTCTTTAGGCAGCAAACTTGATTGCTGCTCCAAAAAAGATGAAGTGATCTCATTTCAAGACTAATCTATTCTGGAAATATCCCGCCTATGTTTTGATTTATCCCGCTAGGACAGGCAATACCGCATAACTTCACTGCAACTGAACTTGGCTGCTGCTGTGAGTCGCCTGGCAACATGTCCGCGGAACGAGCCACAATATACCTATGCTCGATCCCTTCTGGATTTTCCATTAGGTGAGACTTGTCAACAATCCTAAAGAAAAGCCAATCACAATCAAAAGCCAATATAACAGCGGGAATCAAGTTTTCATTGTGGATGGTTTTTTTCGGCTTTGAAGCTAGGCCCCATTGGCCTCGCCATAAAAATCGCTTGATCCTGGACGATCACAACGAGCGGGGCTCAAAACGGCTGAAGACCAAGATTTCCATGCGGGTTTTTACTTTTGAGATCGATCCGAGGCCCTAAAGGATGTTTAAGTCCTAACGGGAATTCACATCATTCTTTGCTCGATTCTCTTGTCAGGCAATAGCCATATGAAGGCGACAGTGGAAAAGACACCAAAGGCAATTTTAGGACACCAAAAAGAAATCGTAACCCCTAAAATATAGAGAATTAAAGAGACGTGTTCCTTAAGCTTATTTCCAACCGCCTTGTGTATAACTGATTCCGAATCGTGATTCTTAAGTAAGCTATTCGTCAGGACATAGTAACTAAAGGCGCAACCCAATAGGATGATGCCATAGAGGCTGACTGAAACACCTTCGAATTGATTCTCTCCCATCAGACCTGAAGCAAAGGGAATTAAAGATAGCCAAAAAAGTAAAAATAAATTCGACCAAAGCACCCGCCCGTCGACTTTTTTTACAGACTGAAAAAGATGATGGTGATTATTCCAATAGATACCCACGTAGATAAAGCTGATGACATAGCTCAAAAAAACGGGACCCAATTTCATGAGTTCCTCAATCGAAGCTTCGTGGGGGACTTTAATTTCTAAAACCATAATCGTAATGATGATGGCAATCACGCCATCACTAAAAGCTTCAAGACGCCCCTTATGCATAACTCTCCTACTGATAGTGCCCCACCTCAAAAAATCTAGACTCCACATTACTACTTTCATCCAGGAAGGCACATAGGATAAGTATCCTTCGAAGGGCTGGCCTGGATTACCAAGGGCTCCTCTTCGAGGAAACTTCCAATCGGATATCGGTTTAAAAAAGCCATTTAATTACAGATGCTTAAGCTCGGTCTTTTTGCCGTGAATCGCTCCTCCAAGTATGATACAACCCCCTTGCACTATTTAAGGAAGCCCATGAAACCGAGTTTCACCAAGCCAGAATCTGAAGCCAAAATTGCCGATATGTTTAATCGTATTGCTGGCAAGTATGATCTCCTGAATAAACTTTTAAGTTGTAGACAGGATCGTCGTTGGCGACGGGCCATGGTAGCCATGATCCCTCGCCAACCGCACCTCAAACTTCTCGATGTAGCAACGGGAACGAGCGATGTGATGATAGAAGCCCATA
Organism: Oligoflexales bacterium; assembly: GCA_964201885.1. GTDB lineage: Bacteria > Bdellovibrionota_B > Oligoflexia > Oligoflexales > CAIMVM01 > CAIMVM01. The sequence goes on along the minus strand of CAXNGG010000093.1, from coordinate 3,512 downwards.
AACAGTTAGGGGATTCCGCTGAGCTCTATGGCAGTGATATTTCCAGTGAAATGCTGAGTTTAGGCCGAAAGAAGCTCGACGACCGAAAGATCCAAAATTCAAAACTGAGCCTCATGAGCGCCGAAAAATTAGGCTACGAAGATAAATCGTTTCATGTCCTCACGATCTCTTTTGGACTTAGAAACGTTGTGAATAAAGACAAAGCTCTTGCAGAATTTTCAAGGGTGTTAAAACCGAACGGAAGGCTCTATATTCTCGAGTTTTTTGTGCCAGAAAGTGGTTTATTAGCAAAATTATTTCAGGTCTATTTTCACAAAGTCCTACCCATTATCGGCGGATTGATTTCTGATAAAAGTGCCTATACCTATTTACCAAAAAGCGTAGCTTCTTCTTATAGTATTGCTACTTTGACCGACGTTATGGCCAATAAAGGTCTTAAATTAGGCACTGTAAAAAACTACATTTTTGGATCTTGTAAAATCGTAGAAGCCATTAAAGTTTAAAAGAGCCCTTCATTAACGTTCTAGGTGTCCCTGAAATTCCTAAAAAAATCAACGCCCTCGAAAGGTTCTTGCGAGTTCTCTTTTTGCTGTTTTTTCTTTGGAATCAGCGCGTTTGTCATGAAGTTTTTTACCTCTAGCCACGGCAACCTCAACTTTAACCCAACCCTCTTTAAAATAGATTTTAAGGGGGACCACGGTCAGTCCTTTTTTTTCTACAGCTTCAATTAATTTTGCTAACTCAGATTTATGAAGTAGCAGTCTTCTTTCTCGATTTTCGTGATGATTAAATTGATTGCCATGACTATAGGGGGAGATATGGACCTGTTTGAGCCAAGCTTCTCCCTTGGGAGTAAAACCAACCCACCCATCGGAAAGGTTTACTTTTCCAGAGCGTAGAGACTTGACTTCAGTGCCTTGCAACTCAAGTCCTGCTTCGAAGCGATCCAAAACTTCATACTCATGAAAGGCTGATTTATTGCTCGCTATAATTTTTATCGTCACGAGAATCCACCTTTACTGAGGCCGATACTGCACCCCTTGCTCATACTTCTTTGATACGTCATTATAAATCTGTTCCCAACTACCCATGCCAAGACGCTCGGTAATTTGCCTGGAGCTGCCGCCCAATATAGCCGACTCCACCAAATCCTTGATGCCACCAGGCCCAAGCATCGCCTCCAGACTATAGATCAAATAAAGGCTTTGTTGATAGGCCGTTCTAGCGTCTTCAGCCTTCAAGCCCAAAAAAGAACCGTCTAGGAGGCTCATCTGATGAAATTTCGAACGTCCCCCTATTGCTAGACAGCCAAAAGGTATACAAGCCATACGTTGAGCCAGGCCTTCGTCCGTCCAAACGGGAATATTGGTGCCTGATTCGTGTAAAAGAGCGTGGGTAAGTTCATGCCTAAGCACCATAGCAAAGCGTATTTCTTTTTGGGGAGCCTTCCAAGCCTGGCTTACTGGAATTCTCATCCGACCATCAAACAAGCCTTCCGCCCAACTTGGCTGACCTCCTGAGACCCCCGTGAAATCGCGGCTTTGATAGAGCACCACTTCAATCGTCTTGGATGGGAAGGGAAACCCAAGTTGATTGAATTCACCCAAGCAACCCTCTAAATAGGAAATGACGTCGTCTAACAAAAACTCTTGAATGCTCGGCTCAAAAGTAATTTGAAAATGGTTTGCTTTCGCTTGCGACTGCCTCTGAGATAGCTCACTCCTGCGCTCTAAAGCCCGTTTCTTATCATCATTTCCGACATAGAGCTCCTTAGCCTCGTCAAAGCGGCCATCGGACTCCAATGCGTCAGAGCGAAGGCTTAAAACAAGCGAGTCTTTGACCCCTGCCGCCAAAAGTTTATCTGAAAGACTCAGAACCTCTTCTTTGCGGCCGGCTTCATGAGCACATACTAAAAGGCCCCTAGAGGCCTCAGCCTCATCTCGAATCGCCAAAGCTTCATTAAATAGAGGTATGGCTTCGCCACATTGATGATTTCCCACATAGTTCCAGCCCAAAGCCGTGAGCAGTACAGGCCCTTGCTGCGCCAGCCACTTTTTAAGCGTGGGACCACTGCTGCTCTTAAGCCTTTCAGAAAAATCATAGGCTTCTTGATATTTTTTTTGCTCAAAAAGCTTTAAAAGCGTCTTTTGATCGAGGCGATCTTTGCTATCCAACCCGTCTTTTGTGGCTTCACTTTCCAGCCCTTCAAGCTTGCCTAACTCTGCAGGGACTCTGCGTTCAGCTAGAATATCTTTAGACTTAGAAACTGCATTAAGCTCAGACCCAGCACCTACCCCCTCTGCTGCATTCCCCGCCGATGACTTTTTGAGAACCCGCCATGGCGAAGAATCTATGCGAGCCATCCCAACTTGGAAATCACGGATAGCATGGCGAACAAATAACCCCGTAAGCCCCAAAAAAAGGCCAATCAAAATCCATTTGTAGGCTCGCAACTTCTGGTTCAAACTTTACCTCTATTAGATAGACTTCTTTAAGCCTTAAGTCCCTATCTACGACCCAAACCCACTCTGTCATTGTATCACCTAATGAGTTTTGGTCTAGCTGCCAAGCCTCCCGTGAATCCAGCAAACCGCCCGCCTGTGGGAGAAGCTTCAAGCTTCGTCTAAAGAAGATTATGTGACGGAAAAAACTAACCTTTTTTTAAGTTGTCGTCGGAATCGACAAATCGCACGTTGTTCCCTTGCTTAGATTTTGTTAGGAAGGCAGGGCCTATTTGGAAGGAAGCCATGCTCGAACTAGAAATCCTAAAGTCATCTCTTACAGCACTCGCCCGAAACATGGAGTATGGTTTTGGTGAGGACGACCGCACATCGGCGGAAAAGAGACTCCTCCAACTAGAGCCTTTGGAAGACCAAAGTTTTAAAGCTCTTATTGCCAGTGATGGGCTTAACCTGGAACAAAAGATATTACTAGAGCGTCGATTGAGTCAGGCTTGGCTTGCTCAACACACAGAGAGGCCCCTTCAGATCTATTTTAAACGCCTCAAGGATTCCAAGCGGGCCCTCACAAAACCAGCTCCTGCGGCCTCAAAGCCTGCTCCCTTCGGCTTAAAAGTTCAAAAAAGAGCCATACCCCAAGTTAAGCAAGTCATCGTAGTGGCGTCAGGAAAAGGCGGTGTTGGAAAATCTACGGTATCCACAAACCTCGCCGTGAGTCTTGCTCGTCTCGGGCATAAAGTCGGTTTTTTCGATGCTGATATTTATGGACCTTCAGGACCTACTATGCTTGGCCTAAAAGGCAGCCTCCATGTGGGTGCAGATAAAAAAATCGAACCTCGCACAGCCCACGGCGTCAGCACAGTTTCCTTTGGATTTATGTCAGACGCTCAAAACCCCGTGATTTGGCGTGGCCCTATGGTAGCTAAAGCCATTGAACAGTTTTGTTATGATGTCCGTTGGGGAGAGACAGACTTTCTCATCGTGGATCTTCCCCCTGGAACGGGAGATGTCCAAATGTCCCTCATCGAAAATCTCCCCATCCATGGGGCGATT
>CAXNGG010000092.1:0-6866 GCA_964201885.1 Oligoflexales bacterium | reverse complement strand
AGGAGTTCAGACTTCGATTGTGCCGATTGAATGTTTTCTACAAGCGGCCTGAAAATCATGGAGTCAATGGATATACCAAGAGGCCAGGACCTAGCAGCATTCGCTGATTTGCTGGCCGGCGCGTGTTTTTCAGTCTTAGGAGCATCGATGCCGGTCTCGTTCTTGACGGCCGAGTTTTGAGATTGAACGAGGGAATCAAGCTTGCCTGCGAATTCTTCAACCCGAAAGAGCCCCTTTTTCAAATCCTCAAGATTTGTCATCAAGATCTGAGCTTCACCTTTAAGCTGCTGATTTTCAGTGATAGCTACAGTATAGTTTTCTTGTAGTTTTAAAAGTTGAATGTAATCTGCTAGTCCAACTCCAAGTAAAAGAGCGCCGATACAAACCAAAACATAAGTTAAGGTAAGCCAAACCTTTCGAATTTGAAATTCTGTCTTCGGCTGAGACCGATCCCCAGAGATAATAATGCTGACATGACTCACTTAGGGCCTCGATAGTTATAGAATTCAAATTGCTAGGACTCTGGCGAACAAACCTTCAGTAAAACGGCGGTGATATTGTCTTCTCCGCCTCGTTCTTTAGCTATACCTATAAAATTTTCGACCGCTGCTAAATCGCGGGTCAGTATCTGTTCGCAAATTTCATAATTGTTCATTTTTCCTGTAAGTCCATCGCTACAAAGCAAGATATAGTCGTCTGACTCAAGATCTACAGAAAAACAGTCGACAAATTCTTCTTCTAAAAAACCAACACTTCGAGTGATAATATTTCTTAGTCGGTGAGACTGCGCCTCTTCTTCTGTGATGATTCCGGCCTTAATTTGCTCAAAAATAAGCGAGTGATCATTGCTTAAAAGGTATAGAAACTTCTTTCTTAAAAGATAAATACGAGAGTCACCAACATGACCACAATGAAGTCTTCCGTCACGAATCAGCGCACTGGTAGCTGTGGTGCCCATGCCCTTAAGATCTGGATTTCTTAGAGCCTCTTCGTAAATTTCAGTGCTTGCTTGATTAATACAGGTAGAAAGTGCTAAGTGGTACTTGGATTCATCTGAGTTTTCTGGAAGGTCAGCAGAGCTAAAATATTTTTCCATGGATGCGCAGCAAATAGAACTTGCGATCTCTCCGCCAGCATGACCCCCCATGCCATCACAAACCACAAATAAGCCGATATCAGAGTTTAACAGGTAGGAATCTTGATTAACCTTCCTGACGTTACCGATATCCGTTTTGGCATTGTATCTCATCTGTAACATTAGGATTTCACCTCAAGTGATTTTGTACAATGATCTATCTTAAAACGAATTTCTAAAAAACCAGGAAACCCAAGTTCTCAAGCTAAGTCTTTAGCTCAGATTATCGCTGTTTTTGCCCGTCAATTTTCCTATAGATATTTTACAATATTTTAACCTTTAGAGTAATTAAACGCGCCAGCCTTTCAATAGTTACCCTAAGCTACAGATAGTTACGGCCCTGTATGAAAGGGTTAAGGTTAAACCGTATTCTGGATCGTCTCCATGATGAAAGAGTCTTTAAAAATAGCGAAGATGAGTCTTTTAAGAAGTCCTTAAAGAATCCTTTAAAAAAAGAAAAATTTCTACGTTTCAGCCTAAATCACAAGGAATGACAAGTTCAATTAAGGTTCGCAATAAGGTGGGGCAAAAGGGTTTGTGCCGTCAATTGAGCGCCGCTCTTGAAATGAGCTTTCCAGAGATTACGGCCCTCGGGGCCTACGGAATTTGTAATCACTAGAAAAGCGTCAAAGGTTTTAGAAGCGAGATAAATAGGCAGCAACGAATACATCTCGAGATTTTCAACGATTTTGGAATCCATAATCTCTGATGTTGCAACAGAAATGCCTGGGGTGGTGAAGACATCAGCCGAGGGGATGGGAACTGACAGCGAGCTTTTACGATCAGAGACCCATGGTAATTCTTGGCCTTCAATTAACTCAGATAATTTTTCACTGACACACCTGGGTTTCCAGAAAATAGTACTAGTTTTAATGAGATAAGGGGTTTGAAAAGGAAAAAAACATCCCGCGCTTCCCAAGATTAAGACCCGTCTTCCACGGCATTTCTCAGCTAGATTTTGAGCACCCCAAGCCGAAGCGATGGATCCGATTCCAAAAGATAGGTACTCAAAGGGTAAGCTGTGGGCCGTTAAAAGCTCAAGCAAGGGTTGGGCTTCAAAAGGCGCTGCAGAAAGCACGAGCAAAGGGTCTAGAGAAGCCATATGTTAGAGACGACGACAGGTTTCTTGCGGAATTCATTGGCAAGCTTTCTCCGCACGGCCACGCGAACCACTTCCGAGACATCTGCATCAGTTGGGGGGACCTTTAAAGATTTTCCCCAAGCCTTGATTTCTTCTAATAGTTCGTTAGCCCAGCCGAATTCATCTAAACCTTTTTTCTTCGACTCGTTCATGAGGCCTAAAGATTCAAGTGTAGGCCCTTTGGCCCAAACGCCTTTTTTGACATCAATAATGCCTGAAATGATAACGCCGCCTAGCTCCCCGACTCGAAGTCTTTCCCGGATGGTTTCGTAATGAAGCAGAGCCGACGACTCGCCGTCTACATAAAGGAGGGGGACGTCTACCTCGCCGATTTGGCGAACGCCTTTATCTTTATGGACTTCAAGCACGGCACCATTATCAGGAATGATGGTCTGAAAGCGCAGGCTATTACCGAGGATTTGATTGTCACAGATTTGAGCATAAGTCCCGTGAACCGGCATGAAGTACTTTGGATTTGCCGCTTCAAGCAAAAGCTTAATTTCTCCGGCGTAGGCGTGTCCTGATACGTGTATTCCGGGATGGCTGCGTGTGGTTATGACATGGGCTCCTAGCCTTCTAAGCTCACTAATGAGCGCTGCCACGTCTTTTTCATTTCCAGGAATGGTGCGTGCAGAAATGATCACGGAATCATTGGGCATTATTTTAATATCTCTATGTTCGCCGTAAGCCATTTTATAGAGAGAGGCCCTATTTTCAGCCTGGCAACCTGTAGCAAGTACTATCAAGTCTCGATCTTCGACCTTTTTGAGATGTTCCGGGCTCACTTTTACCCCATCGGGCCATTTAAAGCGCCCAAGTTCTTCCGCAAGCTTGAGGCAATTGTCGATGCCTGTTCCCGAGACTAAAACTTTTTTTCCGAGTTCTTTAGCGAGTTTGACTACAATTTGAAGGCGCCACAAGTTACTGGCAAAAGTTGAAATAATCGTTCGCCCACGACATTCTAGAATGGCTTTTCTCAATGGGTCAACCACCTCAGCCTCTCCAGGCCCGACTCCCGGATGAGAAGCGTTCGTAGAGTCAGCAAGCATCAACGTGATGTCTTTATGCCGCCTATACTCCTCGAGGCGAATGGGAGGGCACTCTTCGCAATTTAAATCGACTTTAAAGTCACCTGTATGAAGTATTTTAGTGCCTTTGTGCTCGATGATTACGGCACAGGCATCAGGGATCGAGTGATTCACATGTAAATATTCGAATTTAACTTTACCAATTGTAAATATATCTCCAGCATTCACTTTTCGAATGGAGCCTTTAAGCCCTTGAAGGCCGTGGCGGTCGAATTTACCCTCAATGAGACGGCAGGTCCAAGGTGTAGCATAAATCAGCGCAGGCCAGTCTCGACAAATAAAGGGCAGGGCCCCAATGTGGTCTTCGTGCCCGTGGGTGATGATGTAAGCTGTGGGACCACCAAACTTTTTGAAAATCTCAGTCACATCAGGTATGACTGAAGCGACGCCAAGGCTTCTCGCGTCTGCAAAGAGCAGGCCCGCATCCACCACAAAAAGGCGGCCGTCGACCACATAACCAGTCATATTTTTGCCGAATTCACCGCATCCACCAATAGGAAACACGACGATTCCCTGCGAGTTAAACGCCGAGCCAAGTTCAATATTCATCATTACCTTATAAGTTCTTTTCGGGTCTGAAATCAAATATATGTGAAATCTTTACACTTCCAAGCTTAGGCTTCGGAAGTTTAAAAACGGATATCTTTCGTCGAACACAACGCGCCATATCGTTGTCACCGATTTCTGAGCGCACCAATTGAATATCCGTAATCTGGCCCTCGGTGTCAAGTATCCATTCCCATCGCATCTTTCCCTTCTGGCTTAGGTTCCGCCTAAGAGCCGCCTCATAGCACAGCTGTATCTCCATTCTTTGTGACAGAAGGGCCTGGCGAAGCAACGACTGATTGACCTTTCCAGTTAATGGTTCTAGTGGTTTATCGGCCTTTTCTTGGGAACCAAATGTTGAAACAGGCAGCATGGCAAGTTTTCTCAAGTCCATTCGGGGAATGGTTCCTTCACTGATTCCTACGACTCCAGGAGTCGTTTTTAGTAGAATTCCTGGCGCATCTAAAAGAACACCTTGGTCCTCAAGTCCGGAAAGATACTCTTCCCGGTACCCCTCCGCTCGACGGCCTAGGAGATCAAATTGCTCGTAAAGAGCTTTTTCTTTATCGACACTAAATAGACCACGGGCAATGGTGGCAAGTCCTTCGTTTTTTTGGACTGCTTTTTTTCTTTGGTAGTCGTCCCAGTTGTAGCCCGACTCCTTGAGGAACTCGGCTTGAAAGGATTTTTTTGCATCTAAGCGGGCCTTGGCATTGGTGGCAATGTAATCAAAGCGATTTAAAACGGCGACGACCTTCTGGGGAAAGCTCGGGCCCACAACCATAGGGATTTGTATTTGGGCAGCAATGGGAGAGTTTTTGGCAGCCTCAGAAAGAGATGCTAAGGTACCCTGAATTTTTGAGAGATCGGCCTCAACGACGTTTTTCTCCTCTTTGGCTCGTTCTCCTAGGAATTGATGGCCAGGGTTTGTTGTGGTGAGCTTCCAGGTGAAGGCATTGTTCAAATAGTTGCGATGCCATGCCAAGAGAGAGCGAATCGGGCGGTCGACCTCCAGATCTTCCTGCAAAACTTCCGGCGCGATTTTTAGCAAATCGGCACTTATAAAGGGGAGGGTGTAGGAATTGTCTAAATCCTCAAAGGACTCCGGTCTTTGGTTAGGCAAATTGGCGAGCACCGTCCAGAAAGCCGCAAAGAGAAATAGACAGACCCCTAAGGCCAACAAATTAGCGCCCCACTGCCACTTGTCACTAATTATAGTAGATAGAGGCGAGGAAAGGTATCTTGAATCTGAGCCTAGGCGTGCGCTCGATCTGACAATAGGCTCCCTAATATAAATAAGAAGACGCAAGTCATGCCAAGCCAAGGAAGCAAAATCATCTGGCTTCATGACGAAGGTATCACCAAGTGATTTATGGGGGAGTACGTCCATCAACTTTCCATTTGAAACGACAAACCCTTCCCAGGCGTGATCAATAAGAACGTGAGTTTCATTCTTTTCAATTTTTAAAATGGGAATGTTTCTTGAAAGAGGATAGAGATTTAAACCTAAAATATCAGTTTCTTTGCTGGAAAGAGAAAGCAGACCAGAAGCCTTTAAGGGAAGGTCCACATCCTTAATGGCAGCGCCATTTTGAAGTACGCGAATTTCAACTCTGTAATTTTTATGGATTCTTGACATTAAAAAGCATGGTCCTTTAATTTTTTTGTTTCAAAACCATAAGAATCAAATCCTGCCTCAGCAAAGGCAGCAATCAAAGGGTGAATATGGTACCAAGTCGCTGTACGGTCAGCTGAAACGACAATGGCCGTTCGCGTAGGGGTGGCTCGTCTTTCAACAGAAAACTCCGTGAGAAGTTCTTTTGAGCGCGTCTGAAGATAGACTTTAAGGTCCTTAAAATCACCTGATTCTGGGTCTTCTGCCGACCAGCGATAGACTCGAGTATCGGGAGTTGTGACGACAACGTCCTCGCCTAAAACCGATACCATAATGAGAATAGATCCTTCCAGTTCTTCGCCGCCCACGCCTTCGTGAACTTCAGCTAAGGACCCTAAACGAGGATTGAGATGAATGATGATCTGTCCAGTAAGAATCATCGCGAGGCCAATGCTGATAAATGCCGGCGCGGGAAACCAAAATGTGTTCTGCTTCAACCTGGTGTTCATTTCAGAAATACGTTTGATCGTAAGTGATGTCCTCATTGCAGACCGCTCCCAAGCACCACATTCGAAAAGCCACCTGAAGATTTCAGCTGGTGAATGACCTCAATGACTATAGGCATCGGCGCCCCTGGAAAGGGAACTAGTACAGCGGTCTTCGGCAAAATTTCTCGATTCAACAAGGCCCATTTCTTCAAATCTGATAGCATCTGACCTACCTGGGGAGAACCATTGATATGGGGTACTTTGAATTTGTTTCTAACATCCCCTAATTTGGTGGAAAACGCCTCTAAGGGGCCGAAAAACAGAGCCTCATTGCCTAAAACAACGGTTATAGCTTTGTCGTTTAAAAAACCTTCTGATTTCTGGGCCAGGGCGTGCGCAGCCACTTGAAGCGAAGCAGGCTCGTCATATCTCCCCTCAGAAATCAGTTGAGGGATTTTTACAGAAACCAAACCAAAATTCCAACCAAGGCTAACCGCCCTCAGCGCAAAGACACTAATTATAAACAATACGATCAAGCCCAAAAAGATAGTGGGCATGGACCAATCGTCTTTAAATAATCTCTTCCTCGTCTTTGATATCGTCAATTGTAACGTCATCGAAAGCATTTTGGTTATCTCCAGTCCTTTTTGCCGAGGCAGTAGCCGAATCGTTTGAAGTTGTCATCGATTTATCTAGTGTTTGTTGGGATATAATCACGGGCTGAGCATTGACAATAGCGACATCATTGGGCACAAGAAGGTTTGTAATAGCAGAAACACCGTGGTGTACCTTGTCTGTAATGGTAACGGCTACCCCCCGAATCATCTGGCTACCGGCTAAGAGGATCATACAA
>CAXNGG010000091.1:0-7025 GCA_964201885.1 Oligoflexales bacterium | reverse complement strand
CCGGTTATAGGCTTCCATTGTGCTAGTGGACCAGAAAAGAGAAATCCTAAAGGACCGGTCATTTTTTGTGCGAGCCACTCGCCAAGTCTAAACTCAGAACGGTCTCCAAGGAGTAGACTTGGGCGCAATATAACCAGAGACTCAAAATTCAAACTCTTTAAATCTTCCTCAGTTTGGCCTTTAACTTCATTGTAATAGACTTTGGAGTTAACATCGGCACCCATAGCACTTACCACTATAAATTTCTTAACGCCTATTTTTTTACAGAGTTTTGCAAAGTTTAGCACATAGTCGTGATCCACTTTGTAAAAGTTCTCTTTAGATCCGGCTTGTTTCATCGTGGTGCCTAAGCTGCAAAGCCCGACATCGCTTGAGGGAAGTTCTAATTCGTGAATGGAATCAAAGTTTGTTACTATTTGATTTACTTTCGCTGGTAAATCAGGCCGTTTAGAGCGAGCTAAAGAATAAATGGTGGCAATTTTTTTATCATTTATGAGAAGCTTTAAAAGTTCTTGACCAATAAGGCCAGAAGCTCCTGCCATAACCACTTTGATCACCTCAACCTCCTTCTTTAGTTCATATGATTGTACTGAGGCGCAGAAGCATCCCATTTCCAATCCTAAGACTCCGTTGAACTAAACCTGCTACCAGCAATCTTATCCCATCGACGAGAGGCCACTTCTAAAGGAATTCCCAATATCAGAAGATAGAACCACCAAAGATCAAAACACCAATAATAGTCAACGACAATTTTAGACTTAGGCTCTTCGATGATGCCGGTGGCGGCCACTTTAGAGACCAGCCATTTGTCTAAGTCCGACATCTCAGAATAGAAGGGGGCATTCATATGGGTAGCCAATCGTTTTAAGTACTCTCTTGAGCCTGCCAATTCTTTGTCCGTAAAGACTTGGGGAACCGCCGTAATTTGAGACAACTTAAGACTCCCAAAGGCCTTATGCTTGGCCTCTAAATGCACCTGACACCTTAAGCCGACGGCCGTAAAAGCTTTGATTTGTCCTGTCAAAAAAAGCTCATCAGTTCCTGCCCGCATAATATCTAAATGCTCTTTGGGTATGACGCGGTCACAAACCTGTACCGACCAATTATCTAACGACGTCAAATATCTAAGTGCGGGTCCGCGAAGTTGAATCTTGAACGATGTCCCTTGGCCTTCACTCGTCATCCCTATGTCGACAATGCGGATGGGTTTTCGAATATCTTCCCGCAAAAGCCATGTAAACAGAGACTCAATCACACGATTATAAAGATCTCTAGAGGGACTCCCCTCCGTTCCTGCCAACCCAAGCTCCCACAACTTATCGGTAAAGACCCATATGGCCCGCCCCTTCCCAGGATAGGTGGCAATGGCAAGAGGGATCACTTTACCATCAGATCTAACCGCTTCCAAAAGAGGAGTATAGCTACCGGCTTTAAATTCCACATTTTCCATATGATGCAAACCTTGTAATTCACCGGCAGCAGCAAGGTCATTTTGCATGGATTCTAAATCGTCGTAAACGCTAGCTAGAGCCCTTTGGTCTGGGTCAGGATGTGAGAGTTGAATTCTAAACTTAAGTCCCGGATCATACCAAGGTATGAGGCGGTTCCCTTCGTTACGGCTCTCACTCTCATTCGAAGCCTCCCCACCTGGAAAAGCTTCATCAGTCCCTTTAGGCCCCTTATACTGAAACGGCAGAATCTCGCTTAAAGCTGATGAGGAAAGATCTGCTGGTTTAAACGCCCGCGGGCCACCCAATATCAATGCTCCTCCGCCATTTTGAATGAAGGAAATTAAGTTTTTAGAAAGCTCCGGTTGTAAAAACTTTTGCAATGTGAAGTTTTGAAGAGCCAAGACTCTAAAGCTTGCAAGTTCTTCAGTAAATAGGCGTTCGACTGGAAAGGGAATTAAACTCAACTCTCTTTGGTCGACGCTGGTCTGATCAAAAATATCCCTTAAAATGTAAAAACTGATTAAGTCGAATTTAGGCTCGCTTTTCAAATACCGACGTAAAAAGCGCCCATCCCAGTCTGGACTTCCCAAAACATGTAAAATGCCGACCGTGTTTGGTAAGACTTCTAGGGCAATATTTTGAGTGTTATCCCAAAGAATGCGCTCACTGGCTACTCCGATGACGCCTATCGTCAAAAGATACTGGCCTCTTTTAAGGGTTGGGATTTGAAGAAAGGTTTTAGCTTCTTCTTTTCCCTTATCAAACTTCACATTGATGCTCGCCACAGGAAGTGCGTCAATGCTGGCTTGGATCTGTACGGTTTCAGCAGCATCGGTGCCCGTGCGTCCTATGGTAACAGAGACTTCGGCAGCCTTTCCCTCAAAGGCAAGATTAGCTGAACCCACGGCCTTCACCGAATAGTTGAGCCCGTCTTCTGGGCCAACCGCCATCACGACTCCATTCGCCACAGCCGCAGGCAACATCCCCTGGGGCTTCGTCTCTCCGCCGTCAGAGATAAGCACCCAGGGGTCAGAGCCTGAAGAAAAATGAAGCTTTGAGAGGCCTTCGCCAATGGGCGAGAACCCTCTTTTGGTGTCAGGCTCTAAATCGGAAAGGAGAGTTTCTTTTACTGAACACCCGATTTCCGTGCAGCGCTCTTTAAGCCCACGAAGAATAGAGTCTTTTTGAGATTCTGAAAGGGGATTCGCCAGCATACTCGCGGAATCATCTACTAAAACGTGAATTTTCTTAGTTAATAGAGATCGCGGCAAATCGATTTTTCGATCTTTTGGAGTCACCATAAATATCATTGGAAGCATCCACAAATAGCGAGCTATCCCTGCGATACCAGCTCGCAGGGGTCCTATTTTGGAAGACCACTGGAATGCCAAAACTAGGCAAAAAAGCGGAATTATGACATGTATCCATGGCAAAATATCCATTAGCGCAGCCTCTTTAAAATTTCAGGTAGATGAATCTGATCTTTTTTATAATCCGTCGCTAAGGACACCATAAAAAGATTAATCAGCACCTTTGTCAATCTTTCCCTATCGTTCAAAGCAGCGCATTGCGAAGGCTCTGGGTTATTACTTAAAAGGGAAGTAAGCTTAAAGGGAATGGCGAGAATGGCTGTACGTCCATCATATCGATACTCTTGCCAAGAGGCTCCCTCACAAGCTGGCAAACTATCCAATAAATAAAAACTACGCATCAATTCATGATCGGGCGCTATGGGCCGCCAACTCCCCTTCTTCACGGTCGAAACGAAACCTTCGGAGGTGAATTTCTCCAGCTGAAAGAGGGGGATGTCCGCCTGCAGAATGAGGATCCCTCCTTTTCGGATCCACCCTTCAAGTTCAGGTAAGAATGCCCCGGAAGCTCCGAGAAGACTAGCTGGATCATTGACAAACAACCAAGGTTCTCTCAAAGCCCCAGCTGTAAGTTTGGGGTAGATCCGAGCGTTGGTATCTAAAGAAAGGCTTGTACGAGACTCTAACGACTTAGAAAAATCTTGCATATTGAGAGGATGGGGAGACAAACTTGACAGTATCAAAGCTCCTTCGGACTTCATACTCACTAAGCCAAACAAAACAGCGAGCATCGTTAGCTTGAGGCGGCTATAAACCCCAAAGACAATCTCTACCGCAAACACCATCAACACGATTTTGATAATCCGCATAATCCATGGTAGCGGATCTGAATCATCTGAGTCTTGAGTTACCGCACCAGAAGCATGGGGCTGCCAATTCCAAGTACTTGGCAGATCTCTGATGCTCAGTTCCTCAAGGGCTGACTCACGGTAGGGAACATTTGAGGATGAAAGAAGAGTGGCGTCTTCCGTTTCGAAAAGAGACTCCAGTCGCGGCCAAGCGCCCTTTGAAGCTTCAAAATGCTCGGCGTCGACAAAAGCTTTGACTAGTAGCGGCCAATTTCCATGGGGAATTCCAGCCAAAGGGGTGAAAGGAATCTGAAACGCGACCACATCTGTCCCGCTAAGCTTGCCTCTAAGTGCCAAGCTCTCAGCAGAAGATCCAAGCTGTCCTCCCATCTGAAAGAAATTATGCCGAATCAAGGCTTCGCTCCATTCCGCAGGACTTTTAAGGTTAGAGCACTGGATGGGTGCTGGGGGAACTCCATTGGCAGGCGAACTAGATAGCGAAGCTATGCGAGCCCCTTCTAATTCGATCTTATTCAAACACTCGCAAACTTGAGAGAATGCTGCTGGAGTTTCAGGGATGAGCCAGTAATGGTGAGGCGACTTAGGATCTCCTAACTGACACGTATTCCTGCCGTGGGTGCCTAACCAATTGATAACAAAACTTCGTTTAACCTTCTGGGAATCTGCCGTGGCTTGATCCCGACGTTCCACTTTAATTCCTAGTAGCTCCAGCATCGATATGAGAGATTGGGCTGGATCTTCTAGCTGCTGCTCCCCCCCCGTATCGCCTACCACCATAGCGGCCGCGCTGACAAATTGTTTAGACACTTGAAAAACATTATCTTTGGCAATGGCGTCATGGGCATCCAATTCCATGCGAAGTGAATCGCCCTCAAAAGACTTCATCTTGGACTCGGGCCAACTCAAACTCACTGGACCTTCCCCCCCTTCAAATGCAGTTCGCTGTTCGGCTAAAACTTGGTCACCAGCTAAGACAGAAACTTTAACCGGATGACTCCCTTTAGACAAAGTCGAGCCTAGTCCAACCGTCCATTCCACAACCTTTGCATCTGGCGCCGACTGCACCACTAAGTCTTTTATAAAAAAGTTATCTTTTTGACGAACCTCACCTAATTCGACTCTGCTTATTTTTTTGTCAGCGGCTAAAAATTTCCAATTAAGATCCCCCCAGCTAAAAGCATCTTTGTCTGAAAAAATGACGATGTCTGTATAGGAGTCATTTTGGGAAAGCGCATGCTTTAATGTTTCCCCTAACTTAGTACCAAAAGGATGGAATTCTAAGGAACCGACGGCTTCTTTGACTGCTTGGTGGCTCTCGCCCACAATCGTTTCCCTGCGATCGGTCCTCACCACAGACAAAATCGATTTCCCATCGAGAGTGTCGACAAAAGAAGAAAAAACTTCTTGGTATCTGAGGCTTGTGATCACGCTTGAAACGGAAGGACTCAAATCGACAACTACTAGCAAGCGCTGCCCGTCCACGGGGGCATTGTCAGTAACTTTTGAAGTCGGCTTCAAAGTTAAGCCTAATAAACAAAGGACGCCTACGATAAAACATAAAAACGGAATCCAAGGGGGTGGCGTCGTTCTTAACTTGGGCAACTCTGCAGAGGGAATCTCTAAAACGCGCAGAATCGGTAGTCTAAAGGCTTTAAATCGAATGCGCACCAACCACCAAAGAAATGCCCCTAAACACCCCAAAAGAAGAGTATAAAAAAAGTTACTGGTCCAAGAGTAAAAAGAGTAATTAACGTTGTCCATGGCTCCCTATATCCCTGTAAAAAAGTTCTAAAGGCATAGAGTCGGAAACTTCAAGATACTTAAGTCCTTGCGTTAACACCTCAGCTTTAAACTGACTCTGCCAGTCCTTGAGCTTCTGAGAATATACAGGTATTAACGCGGCTCGGGTATAGTCTTTGGGTAAGACTTTATGGTCAAAGTAGGAAAAAGAATCCTCTAACCAAGCGGCATCTAGCTCAAGACTGGCCATGATATGGATATAGGTCTTTATTTTAGTCGTGTAGGGAACTGGAATGATACCGTTAAAGCCATCACTTAAAACCCAAACTCTATCAAGCGCGCGAGGGGCAGAGATACGTTCCCCTAAAGAAATAACAAACTGGCTGGCGCTCAGACTTTGAAATAGTCTTAAGACTTCACTTTTAGACTTTGGAGAGCGTATCCAGTAAAGTTCAGTGTCCGTTCGAATCCCGAATACCAAGGAATCACCTTTAGCCAGATGAGACGCTGAAAGAAAAAGGCCTATCCGCCAAGCAATCTCTATTTTTTGTGGAACACGCTTAGAAATCTGTAGGGATTCCTCTGCCGTTGGCCAGAACATGGAATCACAAACATCCAATATCAGGCCCACATGAACCGAAGACTCTTCCTTGATTTCTCTGAGTAGGGTTTGATCTGACCTAGCATACACCTTCCAATCGATAAATTGGACAGGGTCACCTACGACATACTTGCGCAAGGACTCAATGAGTTTTGTCGGCCGCCTAAGAAGCTGCCTAAATGTTCCAATAGGACGCAGACTATGGTGAGCCTTTTTGATATAGATATCAGCATCGTCATAGGGCAACAAATCACTCAGGGTGCTCATTCTAGTCCTCTAGACGCCTTTGATTTGACTTTTTCAACGTGCTCCACCACTTCATCTATCAAGGCATCGATCTGTTGATTTTCATTCAAAACCTGTGAAGCCAGGCGAATGCGGTGACGAAGCACCGGCTTAGCGAGTCGCTTTACATGGGACCAGCGGACGGTATCTTCGCCCTCCATCAGTGCCAAGGCTCTTGCCGTCGAGATGAGGGCAATACCTCCCCTAGGTCCAGCTCCATACCACACCTTAGACCTCAAATGCTCCAAACTGGAACCTGAATCTGGGCGTGTGGCTCGCACCAGATGATTGACCCCATCAATGAGATGATCTTCCACTTTAATGGACTTCACCGTTGCCATGATTTTTTGGGTTAAATCCACCCCAAGGGTGAAAGCTTTGTTCTCGATTCCTGCTTCTCCCGCAAGCGCATTGCTCGCGTGAGATTTTAGTATTTTGAGCTCACTTTCGGAATCGGGGTACTCGACTAAGGTATGAATCAAAAAGCGATCCAGCTGGGCTTCTGGCAAGGGAAATGTTCCTTCAGACTCAAATGGATTTTGCGTTGCAAAAACCATAAAGGGATCAGGGAGAATATGATTTTGATGCCCTACGGTGATCCTTCTTTCCTGCATAGCTTCTAACATCGCAGACTGGGTTCGCGGTGTGGCACGATTGATTTCGTCGGCCAACAGCAAATTGACAAATATAGGTCCTTTAGAAAATTCAAAGTAGCGCTTACCGGTCGCTTGATCTACGTGCAAAAGCTCACTGCCAATGATATCGCTTG
>CAXNGG010000090.1:0-7031 GCA_964201885.1 Oligoflexales bacterium | reverse complement strand
TCTACCCTACCTGTTTCAGCAGAGCCTTATAAGTGGAAAGCTCGTCCTGCCCTTCTCTTCCCCTGGGTAGGAGGAGATGATGCCATGGGACTTCAAATGGGAATCATCTCCATTCCTCTCGTGGATAGTCTTCAAAATGAAACCGTCAGAGCTACAGTTCTCGTGGGTGTGGAAAGCAAATTCCCGTCGGTAGACGTTACCCTTTCGTCCAATCGGTTTAAAACGCTTTTAAGCCTTTCTGGGTATAAAAAACAAACCTATAACGGTTACCTTCGAGACCCTAACGGCAGAGGCTATATTAGCTATTACGATGAGGTAGGCGCTCGCTTTGAGGCGTCGAACTATGTCCTTTTAGGCGACCAACGCTTGGACTATTCCCTCGGTATCAAGGGAGCCAATCTCACAACTTTATACGGACCAAGCCTCACTAAAATCGGAACGCTTTGGGAGCCTGGGGGCCAGATTTCAACTGGCCGCTCCCTCGCCCAATGGCGCTTAGGGTTAACCATGGGCGGCACCTTTACTACGGAATCTCTGAGCAAAAACTTCGACTACAATAAGTTTGAGGCCTTCCTCAATCTTTCGCGGCGAATTGCTAGCTCGCAACTCATTCTTGGTGCGGAAACATCGCGTACTCGAGGCAAAAAAATGCCCAATTTAAAAGAACTCTACACCCCCCTAAAAACGTTTATTCCTGGAAGCGGTGGGGGAATTAACCAAAATAATTTTGCCCTCACTCCCACTAATGGCCTACTGTCTGGATCTGCAGGAGATACTCAAGGCCGCGCCAAGGTAAATTGGACAATTCCGGTCATTGAGTCCATTGAAAAGTACCGCTTTATTTTCTACTTTGATCGTTTGGACTTTACCGCATTCTTTAACTATGGCGGTGCTTGGAATCAGCGACCTACGCCACCTTCTGGAACTGTTTTAAAAGCGGCTCACGGCTACAATCT
The DNA here is from genome assembly GCA_964201885.1 of Oligoflexales bacterium. Classification (GTDB taxonomy): domain Bacteria; phylum Bdellovibrionota_B; class Oligoflexia; order Oligoflexales; family CAIMVM01; genus CAIMVM01. Next base: position 6,075 of record CAXNGG010000090.1, on the reverse strand, counting down.
TGATTTGCAGTTTGAAAATAAAGGGGTTAAGTTCACTGCGGGATTGGGTGTCGGCCAACTTGTCGGCAATCCTTTTGAGGTTTTTGCAAAGTTTAGTTTTGACAATTACTTTTAAGGTCTTTTATGGCAAATCAATGGGGTAGTTTTTACCGAACCAGTACTTTTGGCGAGTCCCATGGCTATGCCGTGGGTGCTTTGATCGATGGCGTTCCTGGAAACCTTGAAATCGATTTAAAGCGCATTCAAGACTGGCTCGAACGGCGAAGGCCAGGGCAAAGCCAGCTAACCTCCCCGCGCCAAGAAAAAGATCTCCTCGTTGCCCTCTCTGGGCTTCAAAATGGCCGAACTCTAGGCAGCCCCCTCTGTTTTGCCATTTTCAATAAAGATCAAAAGCCAGAAGACTATACCCATCTCGAAAAAGTCTACCGCCCCTCCCATGCCGACTGGTCCTGGGAGAAAAAATTTGGCATCAAACCCCAAAGCGGCGGCGGCAGATCCAGCGCTCGGGAGACTATCGGAAGGGTGATTTCAGGAGCTGTCGCTGAGCAAATCTTAGAAGCTTTTGGCCTTTCCATTTCTGTCGTCGCTTGGGTCGACTCCATTAAAGATTTACGAGCCCATCTGAATCACACTCCCACCCGCAAGGAAGTCGATCAGAGCGTGGTTCGTTGCCCAGACCCCATAGCAGCCAAGGCCTTTGAGGCTCTCATTACAGATGTCAAAAAAGCTGGTGATAGCGTCGGCGGCACCATTCAATGCCTCGTAACTGGCGTTCCACCAGGCCTTGGCGAGCCCGTATTTGCAAAACTTGAGGCAGAACTTGCCAAGGCGATGCTCAGCCTACCCGCCTCCAAAAGCTTTGAAATTGGCGAGGGCTTAGGAGCCACCTTAATGCTGGGTTCTGAGCATAACGATGGCTTTACCTTAAAACAGGGAGCCATTAGCCCTGAAACCAATCGTCATGGCGGCGTGCAGGGCGGCATTTCTACCGGCCTTCCCCTATGTTTTCGGGTAGGATTTAAACCTGTCGCTACTTTAGGAAAAGAAGTTGAGACGCTGAGCCAAGAAGGCCAGCGCGTGAAAATAGAGGCAGGAGGCCGCCACGACCCGTGTGTTCTACCGCGAGCGGTTCCCATTGTCGAAGCTATGGCTTATATCGTCCTACTTGATTTTTATTTGGCGCAAAAGGCGAGGAAAATTCCATGAAACAAATATTAGAATGGCTCACACCAGTTCATCCCTCTTCCCTTAAGACTCGTGAAGAAACCCTAGGTCAATCGGCCCACTCCCTGCTCAATGAGGACGAAGATTCTTTAGGGAATAAAATCATTCTTATAGGTGTTCCCGATGACAGGGGTGTTCTCTCAAATCATGGAAATCCTGGCGCTAAAGAGGGTCCTTCAGCCTTTCGAAAAGCATTCTACGCTCTCTACGACAGACCCGGACGTCTCGCCTTAGGGCCAAGATTGATCGACGCCGGGAACATTACCTTAGGCGATGACATTTCGACCACCCATGAAAAATTGGCTAATGTAGTCGCATTTTTCTTAAGCAAAAAAGTGGAAACCATAGTTGTTATCGGCGGAGGCCACGATTTTAGTTTCGGCTCCTACAAAGGCCTTCAACAACACGAAAGTGATATCATACCCATTATCAATTTTGACGCCCACCTTGACTTGCGCCCGGTAGTAGGAGGACAAATCAATAGTGGCACACCTTTTTCAAGAATTATCGAACACTTTCCAAACTCCATAGATTCCGGAAGAGCCTTACTTGAAGTTGGCATTCAGCAAGAAAGAAATCCTGCGTCTCTATTTGAATACGCCAAAAAACATCACATCAAAGTCATCGAGTTCAAAAACCAAAGTTGGCTTCCTAGTGAGGATCCAAGCGAAAGACCGCCCCAAGCCATGACGTTGCCTAAAAAGCCCCGGAATTTTATCGAGGATCACTTGGATATTTACCGGAAGAAACATTCCCATAGAATTCTAAAAAAGCTTCATATTTCTTTAGATCTTGATGTTTTTTCTTCCTGGATTGCCCCAGGAACCAGTGCTTCGACGCCATTCGGTTGTCCCGTAGATGACGTATTACAGAGTATAGAAACCCTCATGTCTGCATCTTCCAGCCGATTGCTAGATATTGCAGAATTATGTCCAAGTCGCGATGTCAATGGTCAGACGTCTCGACTTGCTGCCAGTATGGTTTACCGAGCGCTTTGCGCATTACCTTAAGGCGATGATCTGAGGGGCTTTAATCTGCTTTTTGGAGTTTCCATAGAAATAGAAAACTTTAAAAGGAGTTGAGATCTACCGAAGACTGAGAAACGTCATTGGAGGCTCTCAATTGAAGTTCGCGATTGTCGCCCTAAGCCTCTTTAGCACCCTGTCTTATGCCGGAACCGATGGGGCGGACATGCAAGTTTACTCGGGTGGCGGATTTTCAACCTACAAAAGCAAAGTGGTTGCCATGAATGACACGAGCACGGCCATTGGTTATGGACTAAAAATCCGAGCTGGGACCGACGGAGATCTCGGGGTTCACTGGGATGAATTTACCAACAAAACCAAATTCGCCCTAAACAGCAGCGAAACTAAAATTTCCTTTCAAGACACGAGCATTCTCTTTAATGTGGGAAGCTTCTTCCTGGGACCTGTGTTTTCTAAAGTAACCATTGATGTGAACAATCAAGGCACAACCACCCTCAGTGGACTAGGCTCAGGGTACGGAGTCAACACAGGGTTTTCCTTCGAAACAGGCAAAGGCAGTACTGTCTATTTTGAGGGGAAAATGATTACGACCTCAATTCTTAAAGCGGAGGATAGCGTTAAAGCTTCCATGGGATCTAGGACTGACTTTAAAATCGGCGGCATCATTCCTATTACCAAAAAACTACTATCCCTAGACCTCGCTTGGCGGATGCAGAGTTGGCCGGTAACTATTAGCGGCCAAACCGGCAAAGAATCTCTCTATACAACTTGGCTAGGGCTACTTTTTAATTTGAACATCTAAATCCCCGCTTTTTTGGAAATCCATAAATTCTATCTAAGCTCCCACTCTCTGCCTTTTGGTTGAGTGCGAAGGGATCCCATTCTAGAAATGTGAATTCCAAGCCAGAGCCATACCATTTGCTGAAGGAATCAAAGAAAAACTGTTTTTATCTTGAGTGAAGTTCAGGTACTTATAGGCTGTTACTCCTCCCAAAATCACACTGTTTGATGCTAAAAAAAGATAAATTGAGCGGCTTGTGGTCGACAGACTATGATCATTCAAAGCGGAATTCAAATAGACTGCGCCTAAGCTGCTCCATAGAAACAAGTCAGATACCACTGTTGCCATTTCCTCTCTTCGCTTTTGTGCCGCCCATAAGGCCCGCATTTGATTTCTCGAAAGCTGATCGTTATCTAAGAAAAAACGATTCATTTCAATTTCTATACTTCCCGCCATATAGTCATGAATGCTGCTTGAAACAAGCAAAATCCCACCAGTTTGAAGAAAGGAATAGACACTAGAAGTAAATGATGCCGCTTTAGTTGCTCTAGAGCCATAAATACCGACTGCAAAAATGGCTATTCCAGAAGCCGTATTTTCTCTAAATTTAAACCTTGATCGCTCTAGATTTTTATCTTTGACAATCGATCTCCAGACTTCGCGGTCATATTCGACACTCTCATCCGATGAAGAACTGGCAATAGAATTTACTTGCACACGCGCTAAGGCTTCCTGGGAAACTAAAAGAAATGCTATAAACGACAAGATTTGAAGCCAACTCACAAAAAATACAATCGCCTTCATAGTGACGCCCCTAAAGTCATATAGAGCTTCTCTTGTCGTTCAATCTGAAAGATTGGCGGTTGCTTCTCTCTAGCATATTCCATTCCTATTTGGTAGAAGCCTCGTCTCGCCATAAAACCCCAACCCGTTCGAGCAGGCGTATATTGCGTCGAAATAAAGAAATCACCGATTCTGTAGCCTAGAGCACCGCCGCTAGAATCAGCTAGGAACGCTTTAAAATCTTCTCCCCAGGAAAAAACAGAGGAAACAAAAAACGCACCTATTCCTGGCGAAACCTCGACAGACATGTGACCTTTTATGGATCTATACTCACCACTTGACACCTGCAAGTCGTCTGCATGCTCAAAATCTGAATCATCTTTCAATCCATCATTGCTTTTCAGGCAGTTTACGCAAACCAATCCGATTTTTGGCAAGAAATATGATGAAAAATCTAGATTGAGACCAAAATCTGCATCTAACTCATTTTTCTTAGTCGTCAATATCGCATTTTTCTCAATTTTACTAGCAGCGACAAGGGCATCTATCTCAGCATTGGCCCATGTGGATTTTTCACTTTTGAGCCTAATACCAAAATCTATGCCGATCGGAAAGCTTTCGTAAAAATCTTTAACTCCTAATGAAAATGTAGCAGCGAACGCTGACTTTCTGATTCCAGAAACCTGAAGGAGAGGCAGACTTGGATTCGACAGGTGGTAAGCGCCGCTTAAAGATGCGGGGATAAATTCAAAAGTCAACCATTTTGACGACATGGCTAGACGAACATAACCTGAATAGGTGGCGAAGTTATATTTTTCAAATAGAGTTTTTAAGTCACTCGCAGAAAGCGGCTCGGATGCAAATTTCCACAAGGAATCAAACGTCGGTTCATCAGCTAAAGTAGTAATTTCTATTGTTCCCTTATTCTCAAGGTTCTGGCGTTGGAGAGCAGGATTGCAGCGTACCGCATCGCTGTGAATCCTAAGAGTGCCGCAAGCACCGGCAGTCTCTAAAGAAAGCTGGCTGGTTGTGTAATCAAAGAGATGACGAACCTGAGCGGCTTCAACCCTAAACGCGGCGTAAAACAAATGAAACCCAACGACTAAAAAAATTAAATTACTATTTACAAATCTCATTTCTTAATGTTCCCTGCAAAAAATACGCTCTATTTAGTGGAGAACGATTGCTATTAAAAAAAACACGGAGCTTAGTAAACGTCGTTAGAAGCTTCACCAAACCTGGATTCTTTTCTTTTACTTGCGGACTAATTTCATCAGCAACAACTGATAAAATATTTAATTGGAGATTCAATTTTGAATTTGTATCGGCCAGGGAAGCAATGTTCAATGCACAAAAAATCCCCTTGGAATTATTCAATACGGCCTTAGGATCGCCCAGTGAATCACGCAAAGTACTCATGAATAAATCAGAAAAAAGAATGAACCGATAAATGGACGCTGTTCTAAAATACCTGTCTTCCTTTGGAATCAAATCTAATTGTTGTGCTCCACGTAATATTTTTACTCTGTCAGAGGGGGGGATCCACTTTAGTCCAAAAACAATCTTAGTAGATGAAAGCAAAGTTTCTAAAAATGAAAATATCTCTAGCTCTGCTTTTTGGCGATCCAGGATCTCAGTTGCCATGTTATTTTCACTAGATTTTAGCACTTGATCTAATTTCATGGAGTCGGCGCTAGCAATATGCTCATCACCTAGGAGTGAACTCTTTTTTTGCGACACCAATGCATCTTTAAATAAAACCTCTTCAAAAGCTGAATAGCTATCGATTAAGTCAAGTCCTACCGATCCTGCGTAGGCACTTGCTAAGAGAAGCCTCATTTCATTTTTTTGACTATTTCGCTTTTGTTCGCTCAAGTTAGTCTTTGCTTCAGGCGCAAGCTCGGCGGTCAACAGATCAATGGCCTCTTGATAGTTTCGCTTATTTAACAAATGTCTGGCATTGCCTATAGCATCAGTCTCTTCTGTTTTTTCCTTGCAGCCATCTAAAAAGACCACCATAACCAATGCCACTAAAATATAGGCTTTCATTTTGGCTCCTCGACTGGATTCTCTAGGAAACGAAGGGCTAAGCTTTTAGGATCCCGAAGGTTTCCTACGATCGAGAACTTTTTTTCTTCAGAACCTTTCAATTGCAATGATCCTTCAGCCGACACCCAAGAATACTCCAAACCTTTCTTCCGCTCATAAGAGGCAGAATCTATTTTCAATGAAAATTGCTCATTTACAAATTTTAGATTTTCAACTTTACCTGATGTTCTATCTGACAAAACTTTTCCGACA
>CAXNGG010000089.1:0-7039 GCA_964201885.1 Oligoflexales bacterium | reverse complement strand
GCTGCGGACGAAGTCTATTTTTGAGCTAACCTAAAAAGCTTCTCGCTGAAAATATCACTAACGAAAGGTTTCCTGTGTAGGAAACACGACCACCCAGTAGCGATCATATTTGGCAGACATCACTTTTCGCCCCCTTGAGCGGCAAAATTTCACATAATTTCTGTACTGATTTTCTTCCGTAAAACATTTAATAAGAAATTTGCACTCTTGGCAGGAGAGTATGGGATTAATTTCCGCATGCTTATTGATAGTTTCCAAACAGCATGGCAACAGGGCATGTTCACGCATCGGAGCTTCAATATAACTTATGGAGTTGTCCGGATTGGTATGAAATTTATCTGACATGGTTTTCCCCTTGCTTAATACCAACTTCGACTTGTCTTTCCATAAAAATAGCCGTTCCGAAAATCAGCCTACTTAGATGCGCAACAAGTTTTTCTGCTACTACCATTACTGACACATCTTGTCCCAATTGTAAACAAAGGGAAGTCACGCCACGCCCTTTTATTCCGCAGGGCACGATATGTTGAAATAGGCTGAGGCTGTTAGATACGTTTAATGCCAGTCCATGCATGGAAATTCGCTTAGAGACTCTAATTCCAATGGCACAAATCTTGTGATCGCCCACCCAAACTCCGGGATAGGCAGGGTCACGCTGGGCCTTCACACCGTACTCCGCTAAGGTAAGTATCACGGACTCTTCGAGAATATGGACATAAGACTTAGCCCCCAGTTTAAGCCGACTGAGTGCCAAAATGGGATAGATCACAAGTTGGCCAGGTTCATGGGCAGTGATTTCCCCGCCCCGATCCGAGGATTCTACTTGAACCCCTGATCTTGCGAGCTCTGACTTGGAAGCCACCAGCAATCCCCAGTCGCCGTTTTTGCCTAAGGTAATGGCGGGGCTATGCTCTAAACAAAGAAAAACCCCTTCAAATTCGCCTTGAAGCACCTTCTCTTGGGCTGCTTTTTGGGCCTCAAAGCCGTCCTTCCAGCTCACTAATCCAAGCTCATAAGCCGCTAGTTTCATCGGGTTACATCCTTACCTTCTGGAAGCTCGAAAAAATCCCTTCAACGATTCCTGCCGCTGTTGACTGTTTCGGCCCTTGATTCAAAATCCATAGTTCAATTTATGGCACCAATCTCCAACAGCCACTCCAACGGCCCGATCCCGCTTCGAACGATTTTGGGTGGTTCTTCTGTGAGGTCGACGATCGTCGTCTCTAAAGGAGCAAGGCTTTCCCCTAGGTCTAAGATAAGATCAACGGCATGCCCAAAGTACTCATCAATCTCGTAGCCTTTTGTCAGGAAATCTTCTTTTCCTTCAGGTCTTGGCAAAGACCCCGATGCCAGCGGCTTTCCGAAGGTTTCCAAAAGTGCAAGCAACAGCGGCGACTTAGGGATACGCACGCCAATGGACTTTCTCTTATCGCCTAACTGCCGAGGCAAGTTCTTGGCGCGGTTCAAAATGAAAGTATAAGGCCCGGGAAGAAGCTTCTTGGAAACCCTATAGGCGGTGCTGCTCAATACTGCATACTCAGACATTTGAGAAATGGAGTGCATCAGCAAACTCAATGGTTTATCTCGTGGATGGGACGGCTTGAGTCTAAATACTTTATCTATTGCCGCCGAATTAGTAGCATCACAAGCTACAGCCCAATTGACATCGGATGGGTAGATTATTAAACCGCCGCTCTCAAGCACTCTTTGCGCCTTAGCAAGATCTTTGACGCTTGGGGGGGAATCGTAAGTATAGAGGTGTAAAGCCATTTTTTCTCGCTTACCAGGACACCTGGTTCTATCATAGATACAAAATAGAGAGAAGCTTGGAGTGATAGCCGATGAAAATGATTCTACAACGAATTTCAGAAGCAAAAGTTGACGTCAATGGGGAGAGGGTAGGGAAAAGTGGTCCCGGTTGGCTTGTACTCTTCGGAGTAGGAGCAGAGGATAGCGAAACCCACTTACTCCCCATGCTTGAAAAGCTGATTCATCTTCGTGCTTTTTCTGACTCAGCAGGTAAAATGAATTTAAGTCTCATGGACATTAAGGGATCATTGCTGATCGTCAGTCAATTTACTCTTTATGCCGATCTCAGCTCAGGTCGGCGCCCCAGTTTTACCAAAGCGGCAGCCCCCGAAATAGCGAGAAACCTTTATGAAAAGTTTGTGGCATTAGCCAAAGAGAGGGGTATCCCGACAGAAACAGGATCCTTCGGCCAGCATATGGAGGTGTCCCTGATCAACAGTGGCCCAGTGACCTTTCTAATAGACTCTAAGGAGATTCTTCCGTGATCCCAAAAACAAACGTAACATTGCTCTATGTCCCATGCCCTAGCGAAGACGTTGCTCGTATGATAGCAGGAAAAACTGTGGAGTTAGACTTGGCTTTTTGCGCTCAAGTCTATCCAAAAATGATATCCTTCTACAAATGGGAAGGGAAAATAAACACTGATCAAGAAATTCTCCTGATTCTCAAAACTCAAACCCATTTAGAATCCGCACTTAGAGAAAAGATATTAACACTCCACCCTTATCAAGTACCTTGCATTCTCAAAATCAACGCTGACAGTTTAAACCCTTGCTATACGAAATGGATACTTTCCGCCAAATAGACTTCTAAAGATATGGAACCAAAGGCTGCTAAGGCGAATTCACCTAAATGAAAAATAACTGTTCGACTGTATCGAAAAAAGAACTGCCTTTTTGATTTTTAGTATAAAATACGCGTCAATTTATTTGAAAAAAAAACTTCTTTCGAAACGAAGGGCTCCTTTCATTTCTTAGCAACCCCAATGACAACATTTTTATAAGAAAATCTTGATACTGCGTTAGTCATCAGGCATCTTGCGGGCTGAGTCCACGATTTCCTCAACTAAGTCCCCAATCATTAAGTTCGATGTTGCCAGCGCAACCTTGTCATTTCCTTTGAAAGATCAAAAGAATGCGCCAAGGCGAAAATTGCCATGAAAACCAATATCCTTGACGCCGAATCTAACGGGAACGTAAAATTTAATGTAAAATTAACTTTCCAGTAAACAAATTCAGCTAAGGATGACTTGTGAAATCTAACTCGACCCACAAAATTTTCGTCGCAATTGCATTGCTTTTTCTATCGTTTCAAGGTTGTAAATCTAAACAACCAATTGAGGAAGACACCTACACCAAATCTGCCAACATCAACTTCAAACTTACCGAAAATGAAGAAAAACTCTTGGATGTTTATGGACTGCGAAATCTATACAATGACTTAAAAGAAAATAAGTCTCAAGAAATCTTGGAACGTTTTCTATACGCAGCTGACTCAGTCCATCAAATTACTTTTGGTACGATAAAGAAAATAGGTCCCAATGATCAAGCAACAACAATTAAAGCCCTTGCTCAAGCCTATCAAACCTACAGAACAGAATTCTTTAGGATAGAAGGCCTCATTCGTTTATACCGTAAAATTGGCCGCTATAAAGACTTTATGGAGCCCCTATATACAAACGAATCCAAATCAGGACTCAGGCCTAAATTTGGCATCAAACAGACCGAAGACACCTTGGGAAAATTTGGCGAAATGGCCATGAATCTTAAATTTTCTCAGGATTTAAATGCTTCACCGCAAGTCCTCAGTTTTCAAAGCACAAACTTGGACAAAAGCTTTGTGTCTTTGAGTACTTTGATCAAATCTGACTGGCTACCAGACTCTCAAGGCCAGATTCCCTATTTCACGCGACTCTTCTCTGAGCTTTCAAAAAACAAAAAAGTTCTATTAAGCAACGAAGACGAAAACTCAAAAATCGTTAAGATTCTAGCCGATGAATTGGAGGATTTTGACTCCAAAGTATTAGACTTTGAAAGCCTAGAAAATGGGTATCACGAGCTTAGAAGAAACTTGAGATGGATTCCCATACTTGTAGTCAGCTTTGACGGATTGATCTATCCCGATGTTACTGCTGGCAGCTCCGGCGTTCCCGAATATGAAGCCGTAATGTCTCTGCCGTCAGTCACCGAAGGAAAATATTTTAAAGCGCTTAAACTGATGCGTCGCCCCAAAGCATTTAAGAGATTCCCTATCTCACTTTACGCCGCTTCGGCTTACTATGCTGAGCAAATTGGATATATAAAAGATATCTGGCAAACCTACGACGCCTTGATCGAAGCATATAAAAACAGTGGCTTGAACGCTATCGACGCCGAAACCACTGCAAAGAAATTGCTTTTAGACCATGGCTATAAAGAAGTCGACTATTCACCGGCGCTTGTCCAAGATTTAGCGACGACGAAACCCCTGATTCTTATGAAGTTCGCACCACACGGTCGAGACGTTTCTCGTCTCGTAAAGGGCAAGGAAACTGGAATCTTCAAAAAAGTTGCAAAATTTCTTAAAAAATAACGCGCGCTGAAAGGAAACATCGCTTTGAAAAATAGAACTTTAAAATGGATACCCATACTGGCACTCAGTACTTCGACCCTGAGTTGCCGACCCAAAATGGTGGACCCCTCAGACGTAGCTTCAAAAAACGGCTCTATATTTGACCCGGCCTCCATCGCAACGATTTCGTTCTCCATGGGTGGCGATGACTTCCAAAGAATGAGAAGGGAAGGGCGGGATATTTCAGAAAAAATCAACGAGTGCCGCTCTGATGTAAATGTGGATCCCTACCAAAAATATAAGGTGAGTGGCGTATCTCTTAACGGCTCTAACTTAGGAGGAGCCACTCTATCTAAAAAAGGCTACATGGGATCCCTTAGCGCGGCAAAGCCGTCTTTCAAGCTCAAAGACGTCTCTAAAGATATCGATGAAATCGTCCTGAATTCAGACCGCCAAGATCCGTCTCATGTGAAGCAGTGCTTAGCCTACTTTTTCTTCGATAAAGCTGGCTTGCCGACACCCAAATGTCAACTTGCCGAAGTGAGTATTCAGGCAGGCGGCCATACTCAGAGTCTCGGCCTCTACACCATGGTAGAAAGTCCCAAAACCGCTTACGACACCATTGATGGAAACTCCGGCATCTTAGTTGAGGGAACCCACGCCGACTTTAGTGATTCTGGACGCAATCGTTTTGAAATCAAGACTAAGGATTCAGGAAATGACAAAGCAAAAATTAATACCCTAGTGAGCGAAGTTACAGCTATTTTAAATTCACCGCCGTCCAGTGCTGGGTATGACCGCTTAGCAAGCCTTATCGACCTGGAAAGCTTTTACAAATACTGGGCCACTGAAGCACTCATAGGACACTGGGATGGTTACGCAAACAACATGAATAATTTTATGTTTTTTGTACCAACTAAAGAGGGCGAGCTTGGAAAAATAAAGTTTCTACCTTGGGGCACCGACGGCACATTTGTTAAAACAGACATCATTAATCGCGGTGTTAAAAATCGGTTGTATCATGTCTCAGCATCTGCCGCACTACCCAATTGGCTGATCAAGTACGAGCCTTCAAGAAAGCAATATATAGCTGTACTCAAAGAGCTATTAGCTAAGGCTTGGGGCCCCGAGTCTATTGGAGAGTTCCAGAAACTAAAGGCTTTATCTATGAAATCGACTACATTTCGAGATTCTGAATATAGCAATGTCCTTAAAAAAGTCCAAGATTACTTAGACTCCCAAAGAAGAGTCCTGGAATCCGAATTAGCAATAGTTAGCCCCACCTCCTACAGTTCGATAGAAAAAGGGACCATAAGTTGCTGGGCGCCCATTGCTGAGATCTCGGGAGTCATTGAGGCAATGAGAGCAGATTCTCCGTTTTCATTTCATACCGAAATTGGCTCAAGTAGCTTGAATCTCTCGTTGATTACAGAAGGCGGAAAAACCCAGGCTCCGGTATCCATTTTGGGAACTTCTCTTGCCATCAGACAAGTTTTAGAAAATCGCGATATAAGTCTCTCTACTCAATTTACGACCCCAGCCATACCTAACGTAAAATTCGCATTTTCAACTATCACGGAAAAAGATCTTTTCAACACGCTGAATGCTCCTATGGGGAATCTCGGATATGCCAATACGGGAGCTCTGCAAGTGCAAGTAGATCCTAGTGCAGGCGAAGTTGGCTGGATGGAACTTGGCCTTATGGGTGGGGGCTCCCTAACTATTTTAGACGGGATCGTCGAGCCGAAGGGTGTGACCTATGCGTTACCAGAAAAGAGCAAAGTTTCCTTTTCAGGGAAAATCTATAGCAAATACCCTTTAAGTATTCTATTGAAGAAACTTGGGAAGTAGCAACTCTTGAGAGATTTGTATAAACCTAGTTTTTAGGGATGTACTCTTTATTAGAAAAGAGAGACAAAATCCAAAAGTAAAAGACGCTTAAACTTTATATGCAAATTAATTGGCTTCATAAAGTTTAAGTAGCTTGAATATCAGATAGTGGCTTCTTGCTGCTATCTTTTTTTTGAGGTCTCGCATGTCTCGAAAAACGTTTTACATAGTCACACTTTTGACAAAGGTCCTCACGTAGTTCTCCTTTCGCAAATCCTTGGAGCATATTCTGAGCTTTGGGACTGGCAAGAATGGAATCTAGAGACTGAGTGTGCAAATTACCCAACGCCAAAACGCCCTTGTCATCTAAGCAGCAAGGCACCACGGTTCCGTCGGCATGGATACCTATATGACCTGATAAGCCATGGCAAAAACCTATTTCGCTTACCTTTTCAGAGTCAAGTCTTGGCCAAATAAAACGAGAGTCGAAATGAAGATAAAGCCGATCTCTGATTTTAAAGTTCTTTTTTCGGCGAACATCGATTTTTACATCGGTCCAGGAAAACTCAAATGCCTCGCTACAGGACAACATAATATCCGAGGGGTTTAACGAATTTACAATGACATCGTTGTCCCAAAACCTAAGATTGATGTATAAATCAGGTCTCAGTCGTTCTGCCTGTGCAACAAATCGAGAAATTTTGGCCATGTAGGTTTGAGGTGATGCACCCTTAAAATTGTCAGTAAAGGATTGCAGAGAGATATTGACCTGTCTAAGTGCCGGGTGCAGCAGCGCTGCCATTCTTTGTTCCGATAGGAGAACGCCGTTCGTCGTCAAATTAACTCTCAC
>CAXNGG010000088.1:0-7093 GCA_964201885.1 Oligoflexales bacterium | reverse complement strand
CTGCAAGCTGAGTCGCTGATGGGTGAATTCATTCTTGCTAATCACCAGGGCACCCGAAGTGTCTTTATCTAAACGATGGACAATTCCGGGCCGCAGATTACCCGGGTCAGGAATTTGCTTCAAATAATAAAGAATCCCCTCAACCAAGGTAGGGGTCCCGTAGGTCCCAGCTCCAGGATGAACGGTTAGCCCTGGTTCCTTATTAACGACTAAAAGATCCTCATCTTCATAAAGGATATCAAGTCTCATGGGCTGGGGGGAAAGTTCAAGGCGGTCATCAGAGACCAAAGAAACGTTGATTTGATCCCCGACGCGAACGCGATAATTTGACCTAGCATCTGAGCCATTTACCGCAACCATCTGGGAATCAATCAGCTTTTGTAGGCGCGATCGACTGGTCTCGGGTAGCTTAGAGACAAGCCATCTATCGAGACGCTCGCCCGCTTCCTCAACAAAAAGTTCTACTTCATTTTCTTGTGACAAGACTCTACTCTCAAGGTATAGCCTTCAATGAAAGCCTTAGAATCAGCTATGCCGTAAAATGATAAAATGCTTTTTAGAAAGCCTTTTATATAAACAGCTGGAGGCATCTTTACAAAATCATCGTTTTCAATCAACAGAATTTTATCTTGTCCCACTTTTGTATTGGCTTCGATCTCTTCAAAAGTGACAAAAGCAGCTTCCCTCATGGCCTTTATGGTACTTCCTGAAGGGGTTTCAGCCGACTCAAATATACTTCTAATACGAACCGCCAAACTCGAATCTCGATGTATTTGGCCCGCAACGAGCTTAATTTTCTGATCCCTTGCCGGGCGATTCGCCTTACGCATGCCTTCATCAACTGGAGGGAAGGAAATATTTTCAATCAAAATATCAGTGCGAGAGGCTCCCGCCCGTTCCGAAATCCCTATGTTTTCATTGTAACGCGCCCTTGAGTCCACGTCTCTTAAAACATCAAAAGCCTCTTCAATCGATTTTATTTTTTCAGCCAAATCAGAGCCCGTCATCAAACTATAAATCGCTTGGTTGGAATCTGTATACGTTGCTTTTAGGCGGAAATAGGCTTCACGAACTTGAAGGCTCGTACTTGTGGGCAGAACGCCAAGCATATCATAATAACTCCCCCTAACCTTTGAGAGGTCGAAGGAAGCAAAATTGTCAGAAGACTCGTCGGGGCTGTTGGTGTTTTGTTCAAACTTCATCAATATGCTCCTCAATCAATTTTAAGACATCCGAACCGCGTTTTGCAACCGTATCAAAACTTCATCTAGACGTCTCGAGAAAAGACAATGTGGGAAATCCTGAATGAGCAATCTGCGGTTCCTTAGAGCTTTCCAGGCGCTATCATCATAGTTCAAGTAGCCCAAAGAAAGCGTGTTAAAACCGAAGAAATCTTTAGAAATAGAAGCCATGGATTGTGCAATTTCAATATCTGATTGGCCTCTAATCTGATTGGCAACAAAACCAAGGCGCCTGCCAGAAAGCCCTGCCAAAATACCATTAACCAGACGCGGGGATTCCTCTTTCATTTTGAGCAAGGCCTGAGAATACCCCCCATGCCCTTCCCCATTAAAAATTCGTTCCGCATAGGAATGGGCGAGCTCTTCTTGACCCATTCTTGCCCCCACATTTTGAATCATGCGCCACAAAAGGGCTCTGAGAAAAGAGTAAGCATTTTCAATCGACGTGGGCTCAGGAAGAACTGACATAATGCCCACGTGCGCCGACAAAAAGAAGTCAATGGTATGGGAGGCTGTGCCTGCACCCAAATCTAGAACCACGTAATCGTAGCCGAATTTAGATTTGGCTTCTAAAATCCCGGCCCAAATCTGATTGAGCCCCGAAGCCCTACTATTGAGTCTGTCTAATCCAAAGTCCTGGCCCGCACAAACGATGTCCAAATTAGGAATGCCGCTTGGAACCGAGATGTCGCTAAAATCCACACGACTGCCCAGTAGGAGATCACTACTTGTGAGCTTGGGTGTCTTAATGCCAAAGTAGGTATGAAGATTGGCTCCGCCAATGTCTAAATCTACGGCTAAAACTTTTGAGTTTCTCGCCATCTTTCCCGCTAAGTTGGCGCTAATGACGCTTTTGCCAACTCCCCCTTTTCCACCGCCAACCGCTATAATTGTAGGCAGCGGCATGGCCGCATCAAGATCGATCCAATTAGGCAGAGCCACACACCAATGGCGCCAGAATTCTCTATGAAACGCATTGCGAATGGAATGGACAGGGTCCAGTTGTTTCATTTCCACTTTCCTTAATTCAGCATAAGGGAATTATACCCTATCTAAGGAATATTGCTAAGGTTTGAGGCAAAAGAAAATCAGACTTTTCAGCAAAAACATGGAGATAATCCCGTCATAATATAAGCTTAAGCCGGCTCTTTTAGATGCTTAAAACGCGCTTTGCAAATGAGAAAATCCTAATATCGGCGATTTAAAAGCAGATCCCTAAGGAATATCATTTAAAGAAATGGGCGCGAATTTTAGGATTTTAATACGGAGCGAATAAAAAACCCCAAAATAGTACCCACCATTATAAAAGGGATTCCCAGTCCTTTAATCAAGATCCAAATCTTATTGCTAGATTTCACGGCTGCCCAGGCTAGAAAGCAAGTGTGCATGAAATAGCAAATGATAATATAGAGGTTCAAATCCATTAGAAGCTGATTTCCACTAGGGCTGCTATAAATCTCTCGTTGATAGTCAGGAAGAAGAGGCAAAAGCTTAGGAAGAGCCTTTAGTAAAAAAGGCACATCCCAAAACTGATACCATGACAAATAGAGAACCACAGCACCACCTGTAATGACCGGCTGCAATTTAAAAAAAATAGGATTGTTTTTCTTTATGGAAATCACGCCAGAAATCGCCATGACTGCTACAATAAAAATCGACTCCCAATCTAGCTCTCCAAGCAACCACCAAAAGACTAAAGCTGTAACCGCTGCCGTAGCGATTGCTGCAAGCACTCCTGACTTCAACCCAGAATAAAAATCCACCACCACATAGATAACCAGGGGGACAAAAGTAAGAACCATCAACCAAGTCTGCGACACGCGTTAGACCTCTTTTTTAACTTTTAACAGAAGTTCATATAAGCGATTTCTATCTAAGCCCGACTGACCCAGCTCTTTTTGTAAAAGTTTCAGAGACTTTCCAGCGAGAAAACCTGCGCGCGCCTCACCTTCAATTTTACTCAAGAGAGTGTTTTCATCAGCTTCAGAGGCCTGAAATCCAGAGATCATCACAACTATTTCGCCCAAGATTTCAGGCTTTCCCTGGGCCCATGCCAATACTTCCGAAATACTACCTTGAATGACTTCTTCATGGAACTTAGTTAACTCGCGCCCTACCGCCAGCATGCTATCGGGCCAGATCCTTCGAATGATCAATAAAGTTGAAAGCAGTCTCCGCGGAGAATCATAAAAAATGACAGACCCCAAAGACTCCTGCCACCCACTAATTTCTTTCTCCCGTTGGCTTTCCCGGGTGGGTAAAAATCCGGTAAATAAAAATCGATTCACTGGCAATCCCGCTACGGAAGCTAGGGCGACCGCTGCTGAAGGCCCAGCAATAGGTGACACCTTGATTCCCTTTTGTCTAGCCAATGCGACAAAACGGAAACCAGGATCTGAAATACACGGTGTGCCTGCGTCGCTCACGAGAGCGACACTCAAGTCTTCTTTTAAAATTCTCTCGACGAGTTCCTCGGACCGAAATTCTTCGTTGTGGTCATGATAACTGACTAACTTCTTAGGAGATATCTTAGCTAAGTGAAGCAGCTTTAAAGTATGCCGGGTGTCTTCAGCTGCAATGATATCAACGGACTCTAAAATCCTTCGGGCCCTTGGGGAAAGATCCTCAATATTACCGATGGGTGTTGCCACCACATAGACTATTTTTTCCGACATGACGGTCACCTCAGACTTCAGCGTAGCACGCTCGGATTCTTCGTGCTACAATACTCCTTGCAGGTAAGCTTTTTTGGTGTTGTTGTTCGGAGAACCGACAATTAATTTAAGGGAACCTAATCTCTTCGTGGTGTGCATGCCTCCCGAACGCGTAGGAGGAAGCCTAAATCGAAGGTGTGGTGCCCACCTAACAAGGTGGGTTCTACCGCTAACGCAACACCAGACTTGCTCTTACCTGCACCGTTATTCAACACCTGCCCCAACCTAATTGCGTATCTTTGAAGCTTGATTCCCAGTTGCAATGGGTAGAGAAAATCTGTGACTTTTTTGGAATTTTAGAGCGGACGTCCTTGCCATGCCCCATAGCAGGAAGAGCATGAAGCTTCCATCTCGCAGTGCCCTTGAACTGAAAGCCTGCCTCCAAACATAAAGTTTGATGGTACGCCAAAACCGGAAAGCCTCTCCTTTCCAATATTGCAGGAAAGATCACGAAAGTGAGTCTTTATTGTGCAGGCAAGGTCTTTGAAGGCTTCCAAGCTTGAAAGCTAAACGCCTTTTTTGCAGCCGGCGGGCGTCTGATAACCAGAAACCCAAGAAATCAGGAAAAAAACCTTTTTTAAATTCTCATTATGCGGCACAAAAATGATTCAAAACATCCAGTCGGGGGACATTGATGTCAGAACTGTTTCATTTTTCAAAAAGAATTAGCTCTTTAAAGCCTTCACCAACACTGGCCCTCAATGCCAAAGCCAACCAACTTAAAGCTGAAGGAATTAAAGTCTTCAATTTTGCGGTGGGGGAACCTGACTTTCCTACCCATAAAGATATCGTAAAAAAGGCCGTCGAAGCTTTAGAAGCCGGAGACACGCGTTATGGCCCCTCTGGTGGAGGACTGCCTTTGCGTAAAGCAATTGTCTCTAAATTAGCTCGAGAAAACAGCTTAGAGTATAAGCCAGAGGAAATTGTATGTGGCATGGGTGCCAAAGAAATCCTATTTCACATCTTTCTTTCTCTTCTAAATGAAGGCGATGAAGTCATTCTTACAGCTCCCTGTTGGGTAAGCTATATGGACCATATCAAGGCAGCGGGAGCCATTCCGGTTGTTGTCCCGGTGCCTGAAACGGGCCCCATGGTTAACCCTGAAACCATCGAAAGGTATGTGACCGAGAAGACAAAGGCATTTGTGTTGTGCTCGCCCAACAATCCCTCCGGCTATGCGCTGGATAGAAATGAACTTCTTAACTTAGGCACCTATTTAAAGGCAAAAAATTGGTGGGTTATTTCTGATGAAATCTATGAATACCTTTCCTTTGATCACCCCCATGAATCCATTATCAAGCTAGTTCCAGAACTCAAAGAAAAGTCGGTCCACATTTCTGGCATGGCCAAAGGGTATGCTATGACCGGATGGCGCGTGGGTTACGCTGCGGGGCCTAAAAAGATCATCGATTTGGTAAGAAATTTACAGTCTCAATCATCAACCTGTATCGCCCCATTTATTGAAAAAGCAGCGGCTTGGGCCCTTGATCAAGGTCATGAGTTGATGCAAAAAGAAATCGACAGCCTGGCAAAGCGAAGAGATATCGCCATGGAGCTGTTAGCCAAAATAGAGAATGTCAAAGCCATCAAACCCCAAGGCGCCTTCTACCTCTTTGTTGACGTTAGAAAAGCACTCCAAAAATCAAAAACTCTCGACACGTCCCTAAAGTTTAGTGAGCATCTCTTAAATGAGTATCAAGTGGCTTGCGTGCCAGGAGAAGCCTTTGAAGCACCGGGGTATTTGAGGTTTAGCTATGCGACTTCCGTTTCAGACTTAACAGAAGGACTTTCAAGACTCGACCAAGCGATAAAATCGCTAAGTTAATTGGCTTTCATTTGACTTTTGCAAAACACATTTCAAACACACATTTCAATGCAGATTAAAGGAATTTTAAGTGACGACTATAATGGACCGAGCCAACGCTCTGCTAATAGAATTCGAACAAAATGCGGCATCAATTGAAAAAGTAACTCCTGACACGGTTGAAGAGCTAAGGATTCATTGGTTAGGGAAAAAGGGGATTGTAACCAAACTCTTTGAAGATATGCGCCATGTTCCTAATGAGGAAAAGCGTGACGCCGGAAAATCCATGAATGTTTTAAAGACTTCTATCGAAGCTTCCCTTGAAGTTTTAAAATCCAAAGCTGCCGACTCCGTTTTTCATTCCATTCTAAATAGAGCTCCCCTTGACATTACACTTCCCAGTCAAAAAGACACATTAAAGGGTGCCCTTCATCCCATAACACTCATGCAGCAAAAGCTCCTCAAAGAGTTTCGTCAACATGGATTTACGGTCTATGATGGGCCAGAAACTGATTTTGACTTCTATAACTTCACGGCACTTAATTTACCGGCCGACCACCCGGCTCGTGATATGCAAGATACCTTTCACCTAAAAACAAACCAAGACCTAATGGTTTTGAGAACTCAGACCTCAAATATTCAAATTCATGCCATGCTGCAAGAAAAACCCCCCTTGCGCATTGTCGCACCGGGGCGAGTTTACCGTGTGGATTCGGATCAAACTCACACCCCCATTTTTCATCAAATTGAGGGCCTAGTCGTCGATAAAAAGATTTCTTTTGCGGACCTTAAAGGAATGATTCAGTCGATGCTTCACTCCATTTATGGAGCTTCTGCTAAAACACGCTTTCGTCCAAGTTATTTTCCATTTGTGGAGCCAGGAGCTGAAGTGGATATGCAGTGCACCCACTGCCAAGGAGAGGGATGTAAGGTTTGCAAAAATACCGGTTGGCTAGAAATAGGCGGCTGCGGGATGGTACATCCCAATGTCTTTGAAGCTGTTTCGTATGATAGCGAAGAATATACGGGATTTGCTTTTGGCTTTGGCCTGGATCGAATGGCCATGCTAAATTGGCAACTGCCCGACCTCAGGCAGCTTTTTGAGGGTGATGCAGACTTTCAAAGTCAATTTAGTGTTTTTGCGGAGGGTGCACCATGTTAGTTTCTAAAAATTGGCTTAACGATTATGTGAATCTCGAAGGACTAACAGACTCAGACCTCGATAAAATCTTGACAGGCCTTGGCCTTGAAGTCGAGGGGATCAAAACCATCGCCCCCCTTGACGACTTGCTCGTGGTTGGAGAAATCCTAAAAGCAGATCGCCATCCCAATGC
>CAXNGG010000087.1:0-7135 GCA_964201885.1 Oligoflexales bacterium | reverse complement strand
TAATAGACGGACCATTGTTACCAAGAGCCAACTCGACAAAACATGCCTGGTTGTAAAAAATTTCTTGGCTCTTAATCCATATCTCGCCTTGTTTGCTGACTGCTTGAATCGCATTCCCAATAATATTAGAGAACAATCTCAAGATTTTTGCAGAATCCACTTTTAACAAGTGCTTGTGATGTAAATCATATTTGTATCTAATTTACGCATCAGGATAAATTCTCGCCGCTTCGTTAAGACAAGATTCAACGATGGATTCAACGCTCGTCTTTTCTAGATTCAAAGTAATTTTTTGACCTACCATCATCACGTCTGAGATTAAGCCATTCACAGAGGAAAGTGCTTTTTCGACCTCTGGAAGCAGCTTGTTTGATATTGCCTTAACTTCTTCCATGGACCGCGCCTGAGACAACATACCAAGACCCATCTGAAAAAGCCCAAACGGCTTATGAACATCATGAGCGAGCATTTGTGTGGTCTGAGCCACCGCGCTAAGGGCCGAGTTGTGTCTGTGCAAGGCTACCACTTCAGCATGGAGCCAGTGTCTATAGGTTCCAAATGTTTTCCTGATTGCATTTGGACTAAAAGCGAATTGAGCGGATCGACAATGTCGTCTTTTACAGAACGGCCAATCAGTCTGCTGAAAAGTATTCCAAAGCCAAGGACCAACAATGAGATGAGAAAGAAGAAAAACTGAATAGTTCCTAAATGGATCTGCTCGGGCTCATACCTTACTGGAAAGTTCATTTTGTCAGAAAGTTTTAAAAATCGGGACTGAGCTAAAAAATGACCCAGTTGCGTTTTGCAGTTGGGACAGCGGGCGAACTGTTTTGATAGCGGTAAGACCTCCCCAAGTGCCTCATCGTTAAAATAGAGTAAAACCGTTGCCATACATCGACCAAACTGCGCATTTAACTGGTCGCCAATGTAGCAGATATCAAATCCAAGGGATTGCTTACTCGGCGTGCCAAGTGATGCGAGCGTCTCAGCGCTATGATTGGTATCAACGAGACTTATTCCAGTGATGCTCTCTTCGCGCAGCGAAGAAAGCAGAGTGAGGACCTGGGTTAAAAATTGTTCTCTGGTCTCCGAGCCGGACCTCAAAAAAGTTCGAAAGTCGGGGTTGCTGGAAATGATCGCAACCCGGCCCTCATGGGACGACACAAACGCATTGAGGGCGCTCGACAAACGGCTTTCCGCAAGATCCCCCTGGTTCTTCGCAATGATCATTGTCATGCTCTGAAAAAGTAGGGCAAAAGACATCCAAACGATGATGGTTCCCCAGCCCATCGTCCGGACCAAAGTCTTACGAAAATCTTCGAGCGATCGTTTCATATTTTAGAGCCAAACACGATTTTAAAAAGATTCCATTTCTTCTCAATTTCTAGTGATTCCGACTGAGTCACGCGGTGTATCCTACCGAGTGCGCCAAAGTTCTTGAAAAACTCACTTTGAATATTCACATAGGCACCATCTTTGGACTCAATGGACCCATAAGGTGAAAAATATTTACTTTTGGCAGCGATATAACTGACGAATTCTTTAGAGCTCAATTCGTTTGCGACACATCTTGCTTCAGGAGAGCCACCCACTAGTGAAAGTAAATCCATTGAAGTGTGAGAGAGGGCGGGGTGGAGCATGAATTCCAATTTTTTTTGAGCTCCAAGTTTTTCGATTGCATCCCCTGACCAAGTGTAGGCGAGCGCGAATTGGGGATGCTTTGTAATATCAGCAAGATCACTTGAAATGATGACTTTTGATTGTCCCACCAGTTTCTTGAGTTTTTCTTCTGTGGGAAAGAGTGCCCCCCCGCTTTCCTTGCAAGCGGTCTTAAGTTCACTGCACTCCTACTTATTGAGAAGTGTTGCAATCTCGACATGGTCATCTAGAAGAGTGATAATGTGATTGCCAGCTTTTTTGAAAAATGAGGAAAATGGCTCATTCTTATGCGCCAGCATCAAGTCTTTGTTAATGAGAAATCCGCTCAAGGAAGTCTGGAAGATCGAAGTATTTGGCCCGTATGATCTCGAATCGAAGAAGGCTTGAATGTCTTTTGAATATCCAGATCTCTTTAGACTTGTCTTCGATTTAGCTTTGCTAATGAATGATGTTTGTAAAGATTTAAAGACGGTGTCGGAGTATATTAAAATGTCGAAATTTTCAAGGTTAGAATTTATTCTTGATAGAAATTCTGAGCTTGAATAGAATTCGTCTATTATTATTTTCGAAAGACATCTTTTTTCAATATTTTTAATCTGCTCTGAATTCTGTTCAAGATATCCCCACCAAGTCAGGATTTTTACTTTTGTAGGTGTTGAAGCTTGAGCGTTTAGAGGGCACAATAATAATGATGACAAGACAAATGCGATAAGAGTTATGCAGCCCATCCTGGCTCCGAGATCTTAGGGTTGTTGTAATTTTCAATGATGCCAACTATTCGCAAGTCTGCTTTTTTTACAAAAGGTTCCAAATCATTCCTGTTTTCAAAAATTCTGACCGGATATTCATGAATCTCGGTTTCATTTTCTATTACATAACGATCTCTCCAAATTCCTATTTTATCACTTCTTTTTGATAAATTATATTCTGGGAAATACTTCACTTCCTTGTTATTGAATAAAAACGTGAAACTTTCAGCATTTGGCCAAAAGTCAGGATGATAATAACTGAGTGATACTAGGCCATCATTTGCTAGCATATTTTTAATGTTGCGAAAAAAAGACTTAATTTGATTATTTTCTTTGAGAAGGCAAAATGAATTATATCCCGCGATAATTCTTTCAAATTTCTCTTTTAATATTGTGGTTGTAACATCCCCGACATGTTTTTTGTAATCCGGTAGCTCGATTAAGTCAGAAAATTCTCTGGACAGTTCGACTGTATGAACGTTAATACCTTTGTTTACTAAGAAATTTGAAAGGCGCCCATATCCAGCAAAAAGCTCTAGCGTCTTTTTTTCCTTGGCAGAAATTAAAGTAATACTCGTGGTCATCTTGAAAACAGTCTGAATGAAACTTGTACAATTCCCAGCTTTTTTCATATAGATTTTTCATGGGCCCAATTTACCTCGACATCTGGTAGAAGAAAAAGAATCCTAGCGCGAGTATGGTGGCACAGGCTGCCACAAATAACCAATATCGACTCTGGGATTTGGTACTAAGTTCGTCGTTCATCAGGTCGGGCTGTTGTGGCTCAGGAGCGGCCTCGTTTTTTTCTGTTTTGCCCTTTTTGACAATAGCTGTCATTTCTTCGTCGCCAAAAGCGGAAGATTTGCCGGCCTTTCTTTCCCAATTAGAAACTGACTTATCTACCAAGTCTAAGATATTTTGAAAACAAGCTTCCGTATTCTTCTTAGGGAGTTCAAAAATTCTCATGGGGCCTCCTAGCACTCTCCTACTATAGTATCACGAATATAAGAGATGCTTATCCACGCTAAAAAGGAAAGCCCATCTTCGATGGGCAGAATAAGAGGAAGGGGGCAATTTCTTAGAGCTTAGGTCTGTGGAATAAATCCATGAAAGCATAGAAACCCAATGGCTATGGCAATAGATCCAAAAGTCAGAGCCATCCCTGAAACCCTAAAGCGAAGGTCTTCCTCCGGTTGACTAATGCCATAAGCGTGAAAAACTCTACCTACTAGCAAACTAGCGCCAGCACCGTGAAGGAGAGCTCCAGGAGCCGCCCAAGTCTCGCAGAAGGCCAAAAGCAGTATGGCCAAAGGTACGTACTCAGAAAAATTGGCGTGGGCTCTAGCAGCCCTTTTTAAGATAAGGTTTCCGCCATCACCCACACCGATTTTATGTTTGCGTCTTAGGGATAAGGTTCTCACACTCAGAATTAGAAAAAGAACAGCTAAAAGTGCAGCGTACTTGGGAGTTATCGGCAAATTCATCCTCTATTCCTTTCTTTATTCGTTTTCACCCTCGATCTATCCCAATTTGCCGTGGCACTGTTTAAACTTCTTTTCTGAACCGCAAGGACAGGGATCATTTCTGCCGACTTTGTCGGCATTTCTAAAAGTACCCTGCACTTGAGGTGCTTCTCGGTCGAGCCTTGTCCCGTGATAGATCATCCGATCTTCTTCTAGCGGCTCCTTCTCAGTGACTTTTGCCGGAGACGCATCTGGGTGCACAAAGTCCATTTCTGACTCTTCCATTTCTGGGGGGCGAGACATTGACAAAGTAGGCTTTGGCATTCTCAGAAGCGTTAGGGTTGTTTCTTCTTCGATTCTTTGAACCAAGCCTTGGAATAGGGTGAAAGCTTCTTTTTTGTATTCCTGAAGAGGATCTCGTTGCCCATAGCCCCGCAGAGAAACCGAGTCTTTTAAAGCATCCATTGCTAAAAGATGATTTTTCCACGCATGGTCGATAACTTGAAGGTAGATGTAACTGCAGATTCTTTCCGCAATAGCGGGTTCGATGCCTGTAATCTTACGTTCAAAGTCACCGCTGACAAAATCAAGTACGGATTCCGACAAACTAGCAACTGTATGCTGGGACTCTGATGTAATTTTTTGGAGGTGTATCTCGAGGCCAAATTCTGCAGAAAGTTCTCTACTTGCAGGATCTAATTGCCAGCTATCGGAATTGGTAGCTTCAGGAGAATACTTTTGAATAATGGATGAGGCAGCTCTTGTGACAGATTCCCCAAAAAAGTCCAAATCAGACTGACCGTTTAATGCCGCAGATCTTCTAGAATAGATCACCTGGCGCTGTTGATTCATGACGTCGTCGTATTCTAGGAGGTGCTTTCGACTTGAGAAATTTTGCTCTTCCACTCGTTTTTGAGCCCGCTCAATGGCCCGAGAGACCATCGGTGACTCAATCGCTTCGCCGTCTTTCATGCCGAGGGTTTTCATAACCTGGCCCAAGCGATCAGAGGCAAAAATTCGCATCAAATCATCTTCCAGGGAAAGGAAAAATTTAGATCGCCCCGGATCCCCTTGACGTCCAGATCGACCTCTAAGTTGATTGTCAATGCGCCGCGAGTCATGTCTTTCTGTGCCGATGACGTAAAGTCCACCTACCTCAGAAACACCTTCGCCAAGCTTAATATCCGTACCTCGGCCCGCCATGTTGGTGGCGATCGTCACTCTATTTTTAAGCCCAGCCTCTTCGATAATGGTGGCTTCACGAGCATGGTTCTTGGCATTCAAAACTTCATGGGGGATACTTTTCTTGGTTAAAAGACTAGAAAGAAGCTCCGATTTTTCAACTGAAACCGTTCCCACCAAGACGGGTTGTCCCTTGGCTTGAGCCAAAGCAATTTCATCGGCAATAGCAATATATTTTTCTTTCGAGGTTCGGTACACGAGGTCTTGTTCATCTTGTCGAATCATGACTCTGTTTGTGGGAACTACAACGACGTCTAGGTTATAAATCTTCTGAAATTCCGCAGCCTCTGTGTCGGCAGTTCCTGTCATTCCAGCCAGGGTTTTATACATTCTAAAGAGATTTTGGAAAGTAACTGTAGCTAAAGTTTGAGTCTCTCTTTGAACCTGCACGTTCTCTTTGGCTTCCAGAGCGCCATGGAGGCCGTCGCTATATCGGCGTCCCGGCATGAGTCTTCCCGTAAACTCATCGACAATAACCACCTCACCACTTCGCACTACGTAGTCGACGTCTTTCTTGAATACGATTTGGGCCTTGAGAGCTTGATTTACATGATGCAACCAATCGATATTTTTAGGGTCATATAAGTTATCCACTTTGAGGCGCTTTTCTAACTTAGAAATGCCGTCTTCAGTGAGAGATACGGCCCGCGATTTTTCATCAAAAACGTAGTCGGAGTCCTTTTGCAGGCCAGGAATCGCGTGGTTCACCACAACATAAAGTTCTGTTTTAGTGTCTGAAGGGCCAGAGATAATCAGGGGTGTTCTAGCTTCATCAATTAGGATCGAGTCCACTTCGTCGACAATACCGAAATTGAAGCCACGCTGAACAAGGCGCTCAGGTTCTGTCTTCATATTGTCGCGAAGAAAATCGAACCCGATTTCATTATTTGTTCCATAGGTTATGTCAGCAGCATAGGCGTCTTTTCTCTCTTGATCTGTCAACCCATGATGAATGATGCCAGTTCTAAGGCCAAGAAAGTCGAAAAGTCTTCCCACCTGAGTGGCGTCACGTCCCGCCAAATAGTCATTTACTGTGATAACATGGGCACCTTTTCCAGATAGACCGTGAAGGTAGCAAGGAAGGGTTGCCGTCAAAGTTTTACCTTCCCCGGTTTTCATCTCAGCAATTTTTCCCGAATTTAAAACAATACCACCAATCAACTGAACATCGAAATGGCGCATGCCAAGAGCGCGTTTTGACGCTTCACGACAAAGCGCATAGGCCTCAGGAAGCACGTTTTTTAAGGACTCGCCATTTTGAAGTCGAAGTCTGAGGGCCATGGAGCGTTCTTTTATCTGAAGATCGGAAAGAGAAACCAATCCAGATTCGAGTCCGTTAATTCTGTCAACCAAGGGTCTGATTTCGCGATTTATGAGCCGGTCGTTTCGGGTGCCAAATAGCTTTGCGATTAAACTCATTAAGAAGCCTTTTTTGCTTAAATTGCTTTTAAAAACAGTGAAGCAACTGTAGCAGAAAAGGTGCCCCCTTTCGAAGGAAAAGAGCTCCCCTATAAAAAAGTTCTGGAAGAGTTAAAAATTTCCTAAGAGATAACGGTTGGGATTCACGACCCGCCCATTTACCCAAATCTCATAATGCAAATGGGGGCCAGTGGAACGTCCCGTATCACCAACGGCCGCAATTTGCTCACCCTTTGTGATTTTTTGACCAACTTTTACGAGGAGTGCAGAGTTGTGTCCATAGCGAGTAACGACGCCATAACCATGTGCAACCATTAAAAAATTGCCAAAGCCCTCTTTGACGCCGCTATAAATGACAACGCCGTCGGCCGGCGCTAAAACCGGGGTGCCAATGGGGGCCGCAATATCGATGCCTTGATGGCTGGAATTCATGCCCGTGAATGGCGAAACTCTATATCCAAAAATCGAGGCTACCCAGCCTTCAACCGGCTTGCCAACCGGCAAAGCCGCAAGCAGAGAAGAGTGGGCCTGAATTTTGGACAAAAGTGTTTGGAGGTCCAAAATCAGGAGTTCAGACTTCGATTGTGCCGCTTGAATGTTTTC
>CAXNGG010000086.1:0-7282 GCA_964201885.1 Oligoflexales bacterium | reverse complement strand
ATCTCAAGTACCCCAAACTCACACCTGCTCAGAATCAAAAGCTTGAAACGCTTCAAGCCGAACTGCTCAAAGAATGACAGATCGTGGGCCAAGATATAGCAATGACTTAGTTTGAGCGAAAATTGTAACACTTTTATAAAGGTATCTTCTATGCATTATTACCAATCAGCTTACCTAGGCATGCATTTCCTTTGGTGGTGTTTCTGGCTCATCCTTTGGGTGGGCTTCTTCTCACTTCTAACGCCTATGCCACGTCGCAGCCTTCAAAAGGCGCGTGAAACACCTAAAGAGATTTTGCTTAGACGCTTAGCGAGTGGAGAGATTAGTGAGCAAGAATTTGAAAGTCGACTGTCTATAATCAAGAAGGAAATAGTAGCTCATTAGGAAGCTAGTTGATTTTAGCTTTTAGCACCAGCCTTCACCAGTCCGCAGAGGTTGCCTGGAGGGAATCCTTTGGGAATTTATTCCGTACAAGACTTAAAAAAGGGCCCCTAACAGACGCGACAAAAAGCCCAAACCTTGGGGGGTTTGGGCTTTTAATAATTTACAATCGGATTACTTTGCCGTCTGTGGGGCCTTGAAATAGCGGCTCTTAATACGAGCAGCTTTGCCAGCAAGATCTCTTAGATAGTAAAGGCGAGCGCGTCTGACTCGGCCCTTAGCAAGTACATCAATTTTATCTACGAAAGGGCTGTTGGCTGAGAATATACGCTCTACACCGACGCCGTTTGCTGAAATTTTTCTGACGGTGTAAGAAGAGTTCACGCCACCCTTTTTAAAACGAATGCATACGCCTTCGAATTGCTGAATACGGGATTTCTTCTCAGACTTTCCTTTTGCGTCAGTCGTAGTTTCTTCGATCTTGAAGTGAACAATGACCGTGTCGCCAGGTCTAAATTTGGGTAGAACTTTGGTTTGGGGAGCTACTCTTGCCTCAAAACCTGCCAATATAGAATTTTTCATGTTAACACCTATGAATGAATCAACTGTTAATAACCGGCGAAGGAAATGTTCGCTACCCTAGAATCTATCCCCCTGAAACCATTAATAAAAAAATTTCATCAAAGAATCAGAAACCAGAGAGACAACTGTTTAAACCAAAGACCGTTATTTGGTCAAGGAGTTTTACACGTGAAGACCTGCTTTTAGTATAAATTCCATTTCGAGCCCCGAGCCTGTGTAAAGCGGCCTGCAAATTACCTCACTATGAGAAAATGACGCACCTTTCTTTAGGCGGAATGCATTTCCCCTTTGCGCCTCCTGAAAATTAGACTAAGTATATGAAATCCTGAAAGGATTTCATCATGTCGGAATCACTCAAACAGATCAGAGATACCATCATTGCCCGGGAGCGGGTTTCCACGGAGTCCATGGCCTGGCTTTACTCTGAGGGAAGTGACGAAGACTTAAGAGCTTTGTCGAGTTTAGCCCGCAGCCATTACCATGCCGACGGAGTAGCCTCATATCTGAAAATGGCCATTGTTAATTATACAAATATCTGCGTGGCTAAATGTGATTACTGCTCTTTTTATCGCCTCCCCCATGCAGAAGGAACCTATCTTTTAAACCAAAATCAAGTCTTTGAAAAAATCAATGAACTGGTTTCCTTTGGGGGCACACTGGTAAGTTTTAATGGAGGTTTTCATCCAAAGCTAACCATACTTGATTATGCTAAACTTTTTAAAGCCGTACATCTTGAATATCCTAGCCTTAAATTTTACGAAATGACGGTCGCTGAATTTATGTTTACTTGCAAGCTGTCAAAAGTCTCCTACGAGGAGGGGGCAAAGATATTGAAGGATCACGGGACCGAGTGGATAACAGGTGGTGGGGCTGAAATTTTAGTGGACTCGTTTAGACTTCGGCACAGCCCTGGTAAGTACAAAGTTCAGGACTATTACGCTGCTCAAAAAGCCATTTTGGATCAAGGCCTAGGCTCCACTGCAACTATGGTCATTGGTTTTGATGAAACCACCAAGGAACGCCTGGAACATTTAGAGCGCCTGCGACGGTTTCAAGATGACAATCAAAATCGCTTGGCTAGTTTTCTTTGCTGGACCTACAAGCCATTTGGCAATGCCCTAGGGGGCAAGGAAGTCTCTGCCAATGAGTACTTGAGATGGCTGGCTATTTGTAGGATCTATTTAGATAACTTTGTGCATATCCGGACCTCAGTCTTAACTAAAAATGAGCGTGCTCTGGAAGCCTTGTTATGGGGTGCCAATGATTTTGATTTGCCAACTGAAGATGAAGTGACTCAAAAAGCAGGAGCTACAATTACCCATGCCTTTGATACGGTCTTAAATCACGCCGAAAAAATAGGGATTAACGCCGTTTACCGCAAGCCCTTTGACACAAGAGTGCGCCCCATCCTCTCATGGCAACCATTAGCTGCAACTACTGTCCCTAGCTAAATGGCGTAGAAACACAAGTTGACTCCTGATTTATTTTATTTCAATGGCAGTAATCCAAGTTGTAAAGCTCTGAAGGGTATCGTCTCCATCTGCCATATACCAAAGTCCCGTAACCTGAACTTCGCTAGGGAGTGTATAGCTCGCACTATATCCATTCTTACACCAACTCAATTTTTTAGGCGCCGAATGGAGAACTATCATCGACATATACTTAGTATAAGGGCTTACCCAAGTAGCTCCTGGAGGGCTAGCTACTCCTGCTGTTAAATATAAAACCCTATCTGTAGGAAATTTAACGATCTTCTCTAGTTTTTTGATCCACGTTGGCACAAACATAGGAATCACTGGGGGATTGCCCTGAAGCAATAGGCCAATGCGCAGCGCCGCGTCATCACCCGCTTTAGTCTTCTCGCTGTCTCTCGTGATTTTAGTTAAATCACGCGTTGTGCACCAATCGAAGCTTACTGATTTCACGGACCGAACTTTATCAAAAGGCAGTACCAAGGCAGAAGCTGAATTGCGCACAGTGGCTTCCAGGGCATTTCCGGATAAGGCATAAGCGGTTTGAGTTTTTCCTTCAAACTCCATGGGAAGAGCTTTAGAAATAAATTCCTCGACCAGGGAATTAGCGGTAGAAGACGCAGATGGAATAGCCTTTTTTACTTCTTTTTTTACGTCTTCGGCCTGGGCCATAGAAGCAGTTCCAAGCTCCGTTCCCAGAATAACTAGCGTGAAAACCGGTAAACAAAAAAGCGTGCTTAAAATAGGATTGCCTAAAATAAGACTCCTTGAACAACCCAGCTTAAAAACTCTCATTTAGCAACTTCCTTTCCAAACACTTCTGTCGTCCGCAAACGAAATGACTGTTTCTGAGTCACGCCGACCGCTTTGAGCTCTATGCCATTGAGGCGCGCCGCATCTTTCATTTCTAGGGTACCTGCTGGTTTACTTTCAGTGCCATTTTCAATGGCAGACGGCTCACCGGCAGAAAGCGTCAATGTATAGAAAGCAAGAGTCCACATATCCAAATCCGAAATTTGATCCTTAAAGGGATACATTGGCGTTTTAGGAATACCGGTCAAAATAATATTATAAACCATGGCAGGCGCAAGATAGTCTCTATAGAAGGCGCTATTAAGCGCCCTAAGTGGCGAATTTAGGCGGCTTGATAGGATACCATCCGACTGGCCTGTAGGCCCATGACAACTCCCACAGTGCCGCAAAAAAAGAGCCTCTCCCCGAGCCTTATTTAAACTGGAAGACGGCGCTAAATTTAAAGAAATTTCCTCTTCCAATACTTTTCGGTACTGCCGCCAAACTTCAAGGCTAGGTTTTGCGGAAAAGAGCGCGTCTAACTTAGGTCTTTGGGGAATTAAGGGTTTTAGCTTAGCCCAAGCTTCTTTAATTTTTTTGTCTTCCTGAAGCCAGTCACACCGTTCGGCACAACGCAAATAGCCCAAGTCTAAGGTTAGCAAAAAATCTCTTAATACCAGAGCTTTGACCTCTCGATCTGCTAAACTCTCTCTTGCTATGGCTGGTCTCCCAAAAAGGAGCGACAAAACTAGCACCGAGAGGATCTTAGAACTGTTTGAAAATTTAAACACGGCCAAACCCCTGTAAAAATAAGCGACTTGCTCACATTTATGGTTTATAAATCTTTTGCACAAGAAGAATCGTGAAGGGAAAGACAAATGACTAAAATTGAGTCAAAACTGGATCAGTGGAAGACCGCAGCCAGCAAAGAACTTAAAGGTACGCCGACTTCAAGTTTAAACTTCAAGACCCCAGAAGGGATCACGATTAAACCCCTTTACACATCGCTCGATACCGCTTCCTCAGAAGAAACCCTTCCGGGTCTCCCGCCATTTACCCGCGGCCCTAAGGCGACCATGTATCCTAAACATCCATGGACGATCCGCCAATATGCCGGCTTTTCGACTGCCGAAGAGTCTAATGCCTTCTACCTCAAAAATCTAGCCGCAGGGCAAAAAGGGCTTTCTGTCGCATTCGACCTGCCTACTCATCGCGGCTATGACTCGGATCACCCTCGGGTCCTCGGAGACGTGGGCAAGGCAGGAGTGGCTATCGATTCTGTCGAGGATATGAAGATTCTCTTTGGAAACATTCCCCTTCAAGACATCTCTGTTTCCATGACCATGAATGGCGCTGTGATTCCGGTACTTGCAAGCTATATAGTTGCCGCTCGTGAGCAAGGTGTAGAGGAGCACCTTTTGAAAGGAACGATCCAAAACGACATTCTAAAAGAATACATGGTCAGAAATACCTATATTTATCCGCCTGAACCTAGCATGAGAATTGTGCGGGATATCATTGGGTACACATCTAAGAAAATGCCTCTTTTCAATTCCATTTCTATTTCGGGCTATCACATGCAGGAAGCTGGCGCAGATGCTGCCCTCGAGCTCGCTTATACGATTGCTGATGGACTCGAGTATGTTCGCTCTGCATTAAGCAGTGGATTGAACATTGATGATTTTGCCCCTAGATTGTCGTTCTTCTTTGGCATCGGCATGAACTTCTACATGGAAATCGCTAAACTTAGAGCCGCTAGAAAGCTCTGGCACGATGTGATCAAGCCCTTTGAGCCAAAACTGGAATCCTCGCTGCTTCTGCGCACTCATTGCCAAACCTCAGGATACTCACTGACAGAAAAAGACCCGTTTAACAATGTTGTTAGAACCACAATTGAAGCCATGGCTGCTGTTTTTGGTGGTACACAATCCCTTCACACTAATGCCTTAGATGAGGCCATCGCCCTCCCCACGCCATTTTCTGCACGAATTGCTCGAAACACCCAAATCATTATCCAAGAAGAGACCGATATTTGTAAGGTTATTGATCCCTGGGGCGGCTCCTATTTTATGGAATCTCTCACAAGAGATATCGAGCAAAGAGCACTTGAACTGATGGCTGAAGTCGAAGCCTCAGGCGGAATGACTAAAGCAATCATGAGCGGCATCCCCAAGCGGCGCATCGAGGAGTCTTCGGCACGCAAGCAAGCAAGGATCGACTCAGGGATGGAAACCGTGGTAGGGGTAAACAAATACAAAGCCGATGAAAGCCATGATAAAAAGCTAGATATTTTAGAAGTTCAAAACGCTGACGTAAGAAGACAGCAAATTTCAAGGCTAGAGACGATCCGGAAACAGCGTGACCAAGTTAAGGTAACTCAGCTGTTGGATGCCCTCAAAGAAGGAGCTGCATCAGGAAAAAATCTACTGGAGTTGGCGATTCCAGCTATGGAAGCTCGCGCAACAATTGGTGAAGTTTCCGCAGCGCTGGAATCTGTATTTGGCCGCTATAGCGCGACAAATACCGTAGCCTCAAGTGTATACTCAGCCGAATTTGCCAATAAAGATACGATTCATGCGGTTCAAAAAAGAGTCGAGTCATTTCATGCCTCCCATGGACGTCACCCAAGAATTCTAGTGGTAAAGCTGGGTCAAGATGGTCATGATCGCGGCGCTAAAGTAGTGG
This sequence comes from Oligoflexales bacterium, assembly GCA_964201885.1. Classification (GTDB taxonomy): domain Bacteria; phylum Bdellovibrionota_B; class Oligoflexia; order Oligoflexales; family CAIMVM01; genus CAIMVM01. The sequence continues at coordinate 1,370 of CAXNGG010000086.1, read as the reverse complement.
CCACGGGACTTTCGGATCTTGGTTTTGATGTGGATATTGGCCCGCTGTTTCAAACGCCGGAAGAAGCCGCCAAGTCAGCTGTCGAAAATGACGTACATGTAGTTGGAGTTTCCTCCCAAGCAGCAGGACATAAAACCCTTGTTCCCGCCTTAAGAGTCGCCTTGGATCATGCCAATGGCAAGGACATCAAGATCGTAGTCGGAGGAGTCATCCCCAAACAAGACTATGATTTTCTAATGTCCCAAGGGTGTTCTGCGATTTTTGGACCTGGCACCCCGATTACCGACTGTGCCGATAAGATTTTAGATCTTCTTGAGACCACGTAATGGAAACCCTAGAAACACTTGAAAAGCTTATACAGAAACGAGACCCCAGGGGTTTAGGTCGCGCGATTACATTAGTAGAAAGTGATTCTTTTGTCCAAAAGGAAGCCGCGCGTAGACTGATTGAAAGACTGAGCAAACTAGGTAAAAGATCTCGAAAAATTGGCATATCTGGCCCACCAGGGGTTGGGAAGTCTTCTTTTATTGAGCGCCTAGGACTCCTCTTAGTCGGTGAAGGACGCTCTTTAGCTGTACTTGCTATTGATCCTTCGTCCCCCTTAAGTGGGGGAAGCATTTTAGGTGACAAGACTAGAATGCAAGACCTTGCTGCCCACGAACGTGCCTTTATTCGGCCTTCGCCGAGCGGCAAGTCCTCAGGAGGTGTAGCACGAAGCACACGAGAGTCCCTATTGATTCTCGAGGCTGCAGGGTTTGATTATATACTTGTAGAAACCGTAGGCGTTGGCCAAGCAGAATTCACTCTAGAGTCCATGGTCGATCTCTTTATCACCCTGCATCAACCCTCTTCAGGCGACGACCTGCAAGGAATCAAGAAGGGAATTTTAGAACTATCACAATTTGTAATTGTCACAAAAGCAGATTCCCATCTCTTGGCATCCGCGGAGTTGGCAAAATCAGAATTGTGCCACTCTTTCCATTTTCTGCCTCCGCTTGTCCCGGAAAGAAAAATACTTCTATGTAGTGCCGCAGAAAACAAAGGCTTTGATTTGATTTTTGAAGAAGTTGAGTCCTTTTTTAAAAACTACTTTGCTTCTTCACACGCTTCACTAAAACGAAATTCCCAAAATATCGCTTGGTTTCACCAAGAACTAAAATTTCAATTTGAAGATCTTGTCGAGCACTCCAAAAGGTCCCAGACCATTAAAGCCAAGTATTTGAGCCAATTGACCAAAACCCAAGCGGCCTCTTCCTTGGCAAGTGAGGCTTTGAAGGAAATTTTGACTGCGCTATCTGAAGAAAATGTCTGAAGAAAATGTCTGAAGAAAATGTCTGAAGAAAATGTCTGAAGAAAATGTCTGAAGAAAA
>CAXNGG010000085.1:0-7286 GCA_964201885.1 Oligoflexales bacterium | reverse complement strand
AGGAAGAGTTTTTGGTCTCTTGTCTTTAACCATGTTCGGACTGATTCTGACATCAAGAAATTTATTTGAAAAAAAGAGCCTCCATATCCTCCCAGCAGTCATCTCCGGCATAGCTGTTTTTTGCCTGTTTGAATCGCGATTTAGCACTTCGAACTCAGAGAAAATCCAGTGGATAACATCGGAAGACAAAGCCTACCAAATGGCAAAAGACGAAAACAGACCCATTCTAGTAGACACCTGGGCAGAGTGGTGCATCGCATGTAAAAAGATGGAAATTGAAACTTTCATGAATCCTAAGATTCGGGCGGAACTTGAAGCTCATCATTGGGTACTTTTGAAGCTTGATTTAACAGAAGCGAACGAAGTGACTGAAGCCATTCAAGAAAAATACGATATCAAAAGTTTACCTACAGTGACCATTATTCCAAGCGGCGGCCTTAGCCAATTTGAAAACAGGCGAACGCTTGTTGGATACCAAGATGTGGAAACGCTGTTTCAAGAAATCACCAAAGAAAGAGCCTCACCATGAAGCGAAACTTACTCTATGTCGCTTCAGCTGAGCAGCTTAAAGACACAAAGAAAAGTCTCTTGCGTATTGGCGCTGTCCCCCATTTAAGTGGACACCATGATGCCATTCTTAAGATCGCTCACCCCGCAGTAGAGCCGTTGGATTTGACGATCTATTTACTGGAAAGCAACGATCCCATAGAAAGCATCTTAAAGAAGACCGATTTAGACATCCTGGTCTATGATGAAAGAAAAAACTCTAAAAGTGCCTTAGTAGCCTTTGAACTCTATGCTCAAGTTGTCCTTGAGCTGGCTTCTTCTTGGGGACCCGACTTTCAATTTCCCCTTAAGCGCGCCCTAGCCATTCTAGAAGACACGCCTGATGCCACTCACAGAGCCTTCAACCTCGGACGCAAGCATGTCCAGGACGTTTTGGTAGACCCCCATAGTGCAGGAAAAATATTGAGCTGGATTGCCAAGATCCTTGCCGTTGAAATTCGAAAGAGTATCAACCCAAAAGCAGGTATGGCGATGAGCGGAGGCGCCCTTGAAGGGTTCCTCTATCAGCTTGGCGCTTCTCATGCGTTTAATCTAGCACTCCCGCAGAAAAACCTTCTTATGCTCGATGTCTACTCGGGGGTAAGTTCTGGTTCTATTCTTTCAAGTTTCTTTGCTAATGGCATAGATCCGCTTGAGCTCATTCGTTCTGTTTATGGGACATCAAAAGTTCTGCCCCCTTTGAAAAGCTCTAGCATTTATGACCTAGCAGCTAAAGATATTGCCACGCGTATCCTAGAGTCCAGCTCTCTAAGAGATAAGTTGGATCCCTCAAAGTGGATTAACAATTTGATTAAGGGTATTCCGACTGGTTTTTTCAAAGGAGAGGGCCTCAAGGCCTTTTTTGAGCAAGTTTTAGCGGCTTATTCAGGGACGAGTAATGAATTTCAATCCCTAAAATCTACTCTTTATATTGGAGCCACTGACCAAGATCAGTTAACCCATGAAGTTTTTGGTCTAGGTTTAAAGGATAATCCGACAATCTCAGAAGCAGTTCGCGCTTCATGCGCGCTTCCACCGTTCTACACGCCTGTTACAATAGGCAATCGTAGGTTTATCGATGGCCAAGTGACGCGCACGTCAAACCTTGAGTTATTAGTCGCCGCAGGGTGTCAACTTATCTTCGTCATCGACCCCTTAAAACCTTTTGCCAGCCAAGTTCCAGGAACCGTTGAAAAAGAAGGTGGAATCTTTGCGCTTATACAAACCGTTAAGGCGCTGGTTTATACAAGGTTTCAGACCACACTAGCCCATCTTACAGAACGCTATCCAGACGTGGATTTCATCGTTCTCCAACCTGATGAGAATATCACAAGAATCATGTCTGGATCTCCTATGCGGTATAGGATTCGTTGTGAAATCATTGAATTGGCTTATCGCTCTACATTAAGACGACTCATTGAGCGCCATGAAGTCTATTCGTCCAAACTGGCAAAACACGGCTTTATTCTATCCTCTATAGAGCATTTAAAAGAATTGGAGAGGACACCCCTTGATATTTGATCCGCCATGCAGGGAAGCCAGACTGATCAAACGATATAAGCGTTTTCTGGCTGACATTGAGTTTGAAGACGGCCAGCAAGAGACAGCACATTGCCCTAATACTGGCAGCATGAAGACCTGCTTGGAGCCGGGAGGAAAGGTGTTCGTTTCTGAATCCAAGAATCCAAGTCGAAAGTTGAAGTGGACCTTGGAGTTTTCTGAAATGCAGAATGGCCTAGTGGGCTTAAATACATCTCTTCCTAATAAGATTGTCTCGGAAGCACTTCGAGACAAAAAGATTCCCACTTTTGAAAAGTATGAGTCCCTTCGAACAGAGGTAAAATATGGCGTGCAAGGATCTCGAATCGATGTGCTCTTGGAATCTCCCGGCAAGTGTTTTATAGAAATTAAAAATGCCACCCTTTATGACTCTCAGCGAAACTGCATACTCTTCCCAGATGCGGTCACCACCAGAGGACAGAAGCACCTTGAAGAGCTCATGGCTCAGGTAAAGCTAGGCCACAGAGCCGTGCTTTTTTTCCTAGTTAATAGGGTGGAAGGTAAATTTTTATCTGTGGCAGATGATATTGACCCCGAATATGGACGCCTTCTTAGAGAGAGTCATAGGTGCGGCGTCGAAATCTTGTCCTATCGAGTTAAGTCAAGCCCCCAAAGCATGGCATTATCAATTGAAGTTCCCATAATCTTATGAGGTAGTAGATGAATTTAGTATTACATGGATACTGGCGCTCTAGTTGCACTTGGCGGGTAAAGTGGGCTTTAAATCTGAAAGGCCTCCCCTTTACATCAATAGGCGTTAATCTATTAGCCAACGAGCAGAATTCGCCAGACTATCTTAAACTCAATCCCAACGGCAGAGTTCCCACCCTACTCGTCGATGGAAAACCCATTTCAGGCTCCCTTGCCATCATAGAATGGCTTGATGAAACATGGCCACTGCCAAGCTTCTTGCCCACAGATCCTTGGGAAAAGGCTTTGGTTAGGGAAATGGCCTACGTTATTGCCATGGATACGCAGCCCATTCAAAACTTAAGTGTCTTGAGAAGACATTCCGACTTAGACGAAAAGAGGCGAGAGTGGGCCCAAGACTTCAATCGAAAAGGCCTAAAAGTGTTCGAGCAGTTCATCTTACAAAACAATAAAAAAGGCCCCTATTCATTTGGAAGCCAATTGACTCTTGCTGACATCTGCATCGTGCCTCAATGCGGCAATGCCAAAAGATTTGGAATCGATCTCCACGCTGAGTTTCCAAGGCTTGCAGAAATCTATGACTTTTGCTTGAAAACAAAACACTGCTACGATGCCTCTCCCGATGCTCAGCCAGAATCAAAAAATGCTTAAAGCCAAACCCTAAGATTGCGTTTCCGCAATCATAGGCTGCCACTTACACCGCAAACAGACCAAGTATCACTGCGTGACGGGATTTACAAACTTACGGCATTTTTTTCTTTGACTTCATCTTTAGGTACCGAAACCGGCATCTTCACGAGAGGGCTGGCTACGGCTTCCAGATGAGGCATGGACAGAGTGGATTCACGGTACCATTTTTTATAGTAGAAATAGTTTCTAAGAATCAATTTTACATAACTGTTGGTTTCTTTATAGGGAATCTTTTCTACAAAAAGAAGCAAGTCTGTCGAATCAAATTTATCTTTCCACTTTAACATAGCACCTGGCCCAGCGTTATAGGCTGATAGGGTGAACACGGGAGAGCCATATTTTTTCATCAATGTATTTACATGATGAATCCCTATCATCAAATTAGCTTCGGTCTCAAAAAGACGTAGATTGCTGGATGCTGCTTGCAGAAGATCTGATTTCGTATTTTTCTCCTCGAAATAATTACTGTTCATCCTCTTAACTTCCATCTGCGCCGTAGCTTCCATAAGCTGCATCAGGCCCTTTGCTCCTACAGGCGACATCGCTTGGCTATCAAACAGACTTTCCTGACGTATGAGCCCAATTACAAAATCAGGATCCATATTGAGTCTCAATGCAAAGTTTTCTATGGTCTCTTTATAACGAATGGGAAATAGAATGCGTTCCGAGCCTCTGGGCAGAGTATTGCGATAGGAGCGAGGCAGCTCATCAAAAACCTTCACAGACTTTAACCAAGCTCCAGAAGCTGAATAGAGAAGTGCTCTGGCGAAATCTTTAGCCGGATTCTTTTGGTCCACTAATTCATCGATCTCACAGTCGGCCTCTTTAGAAAGTCCTGCCCTCAAGAATACCAAGATGGATTTAACTCGCAGCTGATCTGGCTCCTCAAAAGGCGCAAACAAAAATTTTTTCTCAGAAAAAGCTTTATCATTAGCCATTTCTACATCGAATACTTGTCCTAAGCTAGCCTCAAGAAGAAAATGCCCTAATGCACCATAGTAGGTCGAATAGTATTCCGTTTTTAGTCGCTTCCATGCAGCGCTCGCTAATTCCTTTTCTCCCAGCGCCAGCCATGATCTTCCAGACCAAAACAATCCGAACCCGGCCTTATTGACTTCACGCTTGTCCTCTGGCTGAGAGTCTTGCAGCGCGACCATGCGCTGAGCCGCTTCAGCCGCTTTAACCCACTCTTGTTTTTCGGCATAAAGCAGCACCAAGCTGCGAAGAGCGTCAAACGTTAAAGGAGTGTCCTTATAACGCCCAATATAGAACTCAAAGTTAATTATGGCGTCTTCAATACGATGCTCATTCTCATAGATTTGCGCTAACAGATATTGGGCTGGACCGACATTATCAAGCTTATTTTGGGCGAGGGCTTCAGTAAAGATGTCTGCCAAAATAGCTCGAGCTTCGGTAAATTTGTCAGCGGACCAATAAGCTTTAGCTACCTCTACGGCAAGTGCAGATTTTCCTTCAAACCCAAATTTCGACTCCAAAACTGGCGAAAAATCTCTTAATGCAGCGACCCTCGACTCGACACCATTTTTCCGAAAACATCTTCCCACATCAGCAACACTTTCCACGATCTGGCCGAGGCCATCAGGCTTAATAGTGGCTCCATTTATCCAACCGCCATATTTTTGCTTCGCAGCTTCACACTCATTTTTTGCGAGAAGTCCACTTACCGCAATATCCTCTCTTCCGTTCTCCACTTTTACCCAGGGAACCATCTCTGCGAACCAAGAGTACTTTTCAGCAAATGGTTGCAATGTCGAAATAAACTTATCATGATCGGAAGGTTTGATCCCCTGAACTACCTTTCTAAATTGATTTTTCTTGAACCATAAGGCTCGGTATAAATCGACCTCCGCCATCCAAGCCCCAAGTTCACTTGGGCTTCGCGAGAAAAATCCTTTGGCTTCAGAAACGCGGCCGAAATTGCCGCGTTTTAGACAAGAATTGAAGGAAGGAACCGCATTCAAGGCTTGATATTTAGGCCTCAACTGGGGAGATATTTTCAGCTCGGCAAGAATATAATAATGCAGTGGGTGTGGTCTGCTATTCGCATCCAAATAAGCCTGCAACTTATCTAGAATGGCTCCTGGATCCAATTCCATTTCATCTGAAACCGCCAGCAGGTCACGTTTTTTTAAGGACACGTAATCACGGGACAGTTCGTCTAGACCGTCGAAGCGATCGATTTTTAAATCTTTTTTATCCTGCAAATAGGCAATAGAGTGTCTTGAAATCCATGTTTCAAGAGTGGAATCAACGGAAAGTCGGCCACCTTTGATTTCGGCCGACTCCGCTAAAGCAGTAGTTTCTAAAATGAATGCTAACAAAATCCAGCCTGGACGCATGAGTTTCCCCTATTTTCGCCTACATATACCAACCAGATTATCGGAAAAGTCGACAAAACCTTTAGGCAACATCAATTTTCCAAAAGAGGTGCTATTAAGCGTTTGATATCAGTGAGTTCTAAATAGGTATTATCGCATAGTTTTGGCTAATCTCAAGCATCGTCGTCAGAAAGATCAAAATCATCGAACCCTGTATAGGCCAAGGGGTCTTTTTTAGGAGACTGGGAAGAAGGCGGGCCTAACCTAGTCGTGTTAGCTGAAGGCGATGCCATTTCGTTATTTTGGAGAACCGATTCAAACTGTTCCAACTCCCCGCCTTGAAAAGAAGATGTAGTGGAATTAGAAGTGGTAGTGGAATTAGAAGTGGTAGTGGAACTAGAAGTGGAAGTGGCATTAGAATTAGAGGAAGTAGACGCAGAACTTGCAGGAACTTTGTCAGATAATCGTTTTAAAAGAATTTTTGATCTTTGGAAATCAGGATCTAGTTCAAGACTTTTCATTAAACATTTTATAGCATCCTCAGGCTTCTCCCACCTGTTAAATCCTAATGCCGCATTGAAGTATAGTCTTGAGCTCGCAAAGGTGTCATTTTTTAACCACTTTAATCCTGTTATATAGAGACCTATGCCATCATTGAACTTTCGATCCCTGATATTCATTATAGCCGCTAAATTAAAAACAGAGGCTAGCTCCCTTGGCGACGCAAACCCCTTCATCAGCTCTAAGGCTTCATCAATATCCCCTTGAGCGAAAAGACACTCCGACTTTCCAAGCTTGGCTCCAGGCAAATTCGGATCCAATTGCATGGCTTGTTCAAATACATCCAATGCCTCGCTTGCGCGCCCTGGTTGGGCAACAATAGAGCGTCCTAAATCCACCAAACGTGGGGCATTGTAGGGATTAAGAAGTCTACAGTTTTGAAGTAGCTTTTCAGCTTCTTTGTACTGTCCCTTTTTCATAAGAACCCGGGCATACAGATGCTGTGCGCGCAAATTTGGCGGCTGATCTGCTGAAAGCCTCACAAGAATTGGTTCCGCATCTTTCCAGAACCCACAATCCACATAGACGGCCGCCAGTTCCAGCTCTACGATAGCTACTTTTGGTATCTTTTCTAAAGTGGATTCGAGAATTAACATCGCCGATTCCAAATCACCCTTTTTTCTAAAGGCATTGATTTTACTTAAAATATTTCGAATTGGAGACAACTTCTGATAAGATTCTATAGCTCTTCCGACACCTACTTTGATCTCGGCGGGAACCTCAGAAGCATTGCCAATATAATCCACACTATATTCTAGGCCCACCGATATGGCTTTGCCAGAAATCTTTTCCGTATGGATCAAAATCGCGACCCCGCGTGGAGAAGCTTGCACTTTATTTAGAAGGCTCACGACATGGTCCTCTTCGAGGTTCCAGTCAATAACCAGAAGCACAGAACTTCCGCCCTTTAAGTGGGTATCAATTTCATCTGGATCTTGA
>CAXNGG010000084.1:0-7308 GCA_964201885.1 Oligoflexales bacterium | reverse complement strand
GTTTCTTAAAGGGTATCTTGGCAGAACCACGATCCATCATTTCACCCAAGGTGGAAAACACATAAGAGCGGTCTATTTTTGACGTGTTGGGTTTTCAAACGACTTCATAGAATTAATAGGATGGGTGCCTAGAACTAGGTGCTAGCACCATTAACACAAAAAGCAACAAACCTGTTGTAATCCCACGAGTCGATTTCATTTTGAACCACTTCAAGAGCCATACTCATGGGATCAACACAAATCAAAGAGCTCCCTGACTGCTCTGCTTCCGCAAAATTGTAAGTTAAAGAAACAAAAATACTACTATTTTCAGGGTAGTAGGTAAGCCGTGCTTTCAAGTTTCCTGAGTCTTGGCCAGAGCTGTTAGTAGAGCTTTTCACAGGACAGAGATTAGGTAAACATCTTGGGTAGCCTTTTTGTTCCATCTCTTGGCTCGCATGATTGCAGTAATTTTGCAGTTTGATCGCGGCGTCTTTGGTGCTCTCTTGGATAGATGCATTTAGGGATTGGCAAGTCAGGGGAGCACCCAAGGGCCATGATAAGCGTAAAGGCTCCCCCAAATCAGAGGCCTTTCCATTTCTAGCACTTGGCACAGGAACGGGTGCTGGCGAAGAAGTCGCTGAAAAGGCCACATTTGCAGCGATAGAGGAAAAACCGACAATGGCAAGAAACATAGCCTTTCTTGCGATTTGCCCGAAGTAACTCGAATGAAAAGTAGACTTCTCTGTAGGCAATACGAGCTTATCCACAATTATTTGCCTTGGCTTCAGCGGCAATCGTGTTGATCTTGATCATAGTTTCCTTAACCAAATCGGGAGTCATAGGAAAATAACAAGATTGAGTGTCCACTCGTCTAGAAAGGGGGAGGGTTAACTCAATGGATATATTGATGCGGTCAAGAAGGGTTCTATTTGAATTTCCGCTACTAGACCCGGTACCAGGCCTGCCGCCAGTCCCGCTACTAGGCCCGCTGCTGCCTCCGTACATACTTGAATACCCACCGTAGTAGGACCCATTTTGATTGTTTTGTGTAGAAACCACCACTTTTATAGTTGGGCCAGCTTCAGTGCCCGCACTGGGGACTTTAGTATTGGGGCACATATAGGTTGGACATCGCGCAAAGCCTTTTTCCGCCTGCTTGGTATTTATAAACTCGCAATACTCAGCAAGCTTTTGCATATTCACAATGAAACTATCAACCGACAACGATTCACAAGCGAGTGGAGTCGAAAATGTGTACCCATAGTTTGAGGCATCCACCTCGTCTTGAGCCATTGCAATGTGCGTGGAGCTCATCCAAAGAGGGCTCACTGCGGATAAAATTTTGACAGCACTGAGTATATTCTTTTTCAGCTTCAAAACATCCTCCTGAAGAGTCCTCTTGGCGGTACTTACAAAAATCGTTTAGCTGCAATTGTATACTAGCGCAGATTGAAATCAAACCAGATAATATTATTCTGAGGTTCACAATCCCCTTCGTGAAATAAGTGTACGGCATTAGGGCCGGTTAACCATTTTCTCATTAATGACATCTCTGATTCTATACGTTTATGGACCCTTTAAAAAGAATAAGCGGAGTCAAAGATAGGCTGGCCTATTGGTTGCCATTGTTTTGGTAGTTCGGTAAGTTGCAATTCTTTACAAAACTATGTAAAGGTTCCTAGGTTCCTGCTTATGTCAATAACCAACATCTGATCTTGTTCTATGTAATGTATAAAAACCTTTTAGGAGTCATCGTTCGACGTTAGGATTGTAGAGTTTGAAGACTATTTTCCCATTAATACCTGGATCGGCACTGTTGAGTGAGAAGTCTGATATTGAGTAGATTCATGGGTGGGCCATTTACTTTCTATGGTTGCGCGTGAGACGAAGCTTGGGCAATGACTCTGATCTCACAAACCTGGTTTGGGGCGAGCAGCAAAAGAGGCAACAAGCTGGTGTTTCTTGTTTTCTAGAACTCCGTATGAAGGTCTATTCTAAAGCGTGGCTTGTCTTGCTAAGGCGAGGTTGTGGATCCGCTTCTTTTCCCATTTTCCAAAATATAGGGGTTCATTCGTTCTATTGAGGCGCTTGTTGGCCTGCTGAAATGAATTTGTTCTACGATGGCCGAATGCTTGTAGTGGGATGCTCCCGCGACAGAATGGCCCTTTGGCTTGTCTAAGTAGCTGTAATATTATGGTTATGATGAAGCGCAAACCACGCCTAACATGTAGTTTTCGTCTGGCTTTTGCTGTTTTTTTATATATCGACTTCAAACGAATTCTTGAGATACAATGGCCGACGTTTCAAGCCTTGCGGAACAAAGGGGTTCCTATGATTTATCAAGCAGATACAAATGGCTTTTCCGTGTTTGCAGAACCGACTTATCACGGTAGCGAACTTGCTAAAGAGTCGAGGTATCATATTTTCGGTTACAAAATAACCATATCAAATCATTCAGACCGGCCGGCTCAGCTCCTTTCTAGACGTTGGATCATTCGCGATGGATCTGGCCGAGAAGAACAGGTCAAGGGTGACGGAGTCATCGGCCAAAAGCCATGGATTAATCCTGGGGAAAGTTATTCCTACATGAGTGGCTGCCCTTTGCCGTCAGCAACCGGCAATATGAGAGGCTCTTATCGCTTAGCCACGGAAGATGGCGGCCAATTTGACATAAAAATCCCCTTGTTTTTTCTTAGGCATGATGACTGCCAAAATATCATGGAAGTTTTGAACTAGATATACTTGGATCTGCCTCTTACAAAACGAAACTGACTTGCGTCTCAGTATTTTAGAGCTCAGAGAGTCTCTGTTCGATTTAAGCAAAACCACCGCATTTTAATTGTCGTCTATCGCAGTGGTTCGCAGCCAATGGACCATAATGGGAAGTGGTCTGCGAGAAGCGACAGCTAGCCTATTCTCCATTCCTGTGGGGATGAGGGTCAAATTCTTGAGATCGCTATTCCAAGGAGAAAAGTACGGAGCGATAGCTGATCACAAAGTAGGAAATGAATCCTATGTAAAGAGCTACTAAAGCAGCTGCGGCAACGGCCATCATTTTACTTGAAGAAGAGGCGGTTCCTTCTTTGAAATAACCTTTTGACAGCAAACTCGCAGCTACGATTTGGCCAACAATGGGGAAAGCCACAGTTCCAAGGGCTGCTAATTTTAGAGCCTGTCTGTAGAGTTGGTCTTTATTGAGTTCCGTTGGTTCCATAAATCTCCCAAGGCCTCATGTCTACCACAGGTTTCCGGGCGAGAGAAATGAAATGTTGTATTCCCAAGGCGAGGACGTTAACATAGCAAAAAAAGAACCAAATTTATGGGAGACGAAACTATGAAACGTTTATCTGCGCTTATCGTGCTTGGGGTCTCAAAGCTCGCTTTTTCATCAGTAATATCTGTAATTGACTCAGGGCTCGATGTGAAACATCCAAGGTTGATGGAGCAAGTTTGGTCCAATCCTAGGGAAATTTCCTTTAATAATATGGATGATGACCAAAATGGGTTTATTGATGATATAAACGGCTGGAATTTTGCGGAAAATAGCAACCGCCTCATCGATATGAAGTTTTTCAAAACGTACACGCCTGATGTGAAACGTTTTTTTGATGTCCAGTTGAAGGGTTTGAGCGGTACGTTGAATGCTGATGACAAAGAATGGCTAAAAGCAAAGTATGACGACAAAGAATTTATAGCCAATCTCATGAAATTTGGAAACTTTGCACATGGAACTCATGTGGCGGGAATTTCAGCCTCACGTTCCCAAACTAACAAGATTATGGGTGTAAAGCTTATCCCAACAGAAAGCCCCTTGGCCAGTACCTTTCATTACATCAGCAGACTACAAGGCGAGAGCAAGGGCAAAGAAACTAAAGAAGTTCTGCTTCGACAAGGGTTGACATTTTTGGCTAGCCAACAGGCTCAACTATTTGTAAATGTCGGCTCATATGGTGCCAAACTCGGAGCGAAAACAGCAAACTGTTCATTTGGGATGAACTCCATTGCTGCGAGAAATATTGTAACTCCACTGTTGAAACTGCTATTTGGTGGAGAGGTTGAAGAGGCTACAGTTGTAGAATATGCCAACTTTATGGTGAATGAAGTGGTTCGCCAAGGCCAATCGATGGCTCTATCCAATCCCAAAACTCTGTTCGTATTCGCAGCTGGAAATGATGGGACTGATAATGAAATTTATCCCATTGCGCCGGCCAATATTCGGGAACAAAATACCATCACGGTTGCAGCAACCTATAGTGACGGACGAATCGCAAAATTTTCTAACTATTCTCGCGAGCTCGTTGATGTGGCTGCGCCTGGCGTAGGAATTCTTTCAACGACACCTGGAGGAGAGACCATCACTATGAGTGGTACAAGTCAAGCCGCACCATTTGTAGCAGGCGTTGCTGCCGGTGTGCAGGGGTTGAATCCAACTTTAACCCCGAGTGCTGTCAAGGCAATAGTTATGGGAACGGTAGACAAAATAGATCTCCTTTACGATAAAGTCGTCAGTGGTGGGATGGTTAATGCGGAAAGAGCCTTTGCTGCCGCCAAGTTGTCAAAGAAACATAGCCTTGACCAAGCCCTAGTACTTGCCAACAGGGACGTTATCGATAGCCCCCATGAGGGAGCATTCTATGACGCGAATTTTGAACCCTTCGTTGTGCCTCTTTTAAATACTTTAGGTAGCAATTAAGAGTCAACGAAGAGTCAAAGAAGAGTCAAAGAAGAGTCAATGAAACTCCTTTAGCTGAGAACAGGGTTCACTATGAGAGCAGAAATTATTGCGGTTGGAACTGAGCTGCTCCTAGGGGAGATTGTGAACACTAATGCCAGTTTCTTGGCGTCTTCCTTAAAAGACCTAGGGATTGATCATCACTATCAGACGGTAGTCGGTGACAATGCTGAGCGGCTTTCTGAAGTGATTCGTGGGTCACTTTTACGTGCTGAACTTATCGTTCTAACTGGCGGCATTGGGCCTACTCCTGACGATCTCACTCATGAGACTCTAGCCAAAACTTTTTCTCTGAAACTTGTGGAGTTTCCAGAGGTTCTTGTTTCCATGCGTAACCTTTTTGAATCCCGCGGCAAAACGATGTCAAACAGCAACCTCAAGCAGGCAAAGCTTCCAGAAGGTTCCAAATTATTGGCAAATCCTATTGGTACTGCCTGGGGTGTTTGGCTAGAGCCTGAATTAGGTAAAATTCTAGTGACTATGCCTGGGGTGCCCACAGAAATGAAGCGAATGTGGGCTGAACAGGTGATCCCGAAGCTGATGGAAAGAGGGATAAGCAGGCATAAGTTGATGTCTAGGAATTATCGTATTTTTGGTCTCCCGGAGTCTAAAATTGCAGAAATGCTAGGACACCATCTTGACTCAGACCAGCCCTCTGTGGCGACTTATGCGGAGACATTCGGGGTAAGGATTCGCACAGCCTCCAGATCTGAGGGTGCTTTGTCTGAAGAGATTCTTAACCGATTTGAAAAAAACGTGATCTCAACTCTTTTCTCGGATTTCGTGTATTCCTCAGATGGTGCTGGTCTTGAGGTGGTGGTAGGGACTATGTTGAAGAAAAGTGGTCAGTCGGTGGCCGTGGCGGAGTCATGCACTGGAGGGCTGATTTCCAAGCTTTTTACGGACGTTCCAGGCAGCTCTAACTGGTTTGTAGGTGGTGTTACGGCTTATACGAATCCCGTAAAAAAGCAAATTTTAGGAGTGAAGGAAAATACCTTGACAGCCTGGGGAAGTGTTTCTAAGCAGGTTTGTTTTGAGCTCGCGGATGGCGTTAGAAAAGCTTTAAAGAGCGATTGGAGCATTTCAACAACCGGATTTGCAGGTCCTGCCTTAGAAGGCAAGCAAGAGGACGTGGGGCTTGTCTATATTGGCATTTTGGGGCCAGAAGGCTTCTCGCATATCAGTGAGCATCGATTTGGCGCCTGGCAGCGCCGCGAGACGATTCGCCTTCAAGCTTCAGTGACAGCTTTAAATCTTTTGCGTTTAGCGATGAAGCATTCGACCAACTTACCCCTGTCGTTGCTGTTATAAGTGTCGAAGCTGAACAGCTGACCAGCCTCTTTCATCAAGAGACATTACGAGAGCGAATCCACTTCGAATCCAATCCGTCTCAACATCAACAAAGTTGGCCTCGTTAAATCCTGAAAGAAAAAGATGTCCGTCAAGGGCCAACCTTTCTTTAAATAGGGGAAAGAGCAGGTTTAGGGCCGGAGGAAGAATGTTGGATACGATAACATGGTACTTGCCTGCCGGTGGTATTGGGGTTTCATAGACTTCAAAAACACATTGATTTTTTTTCTTATTCTTCTTTGTAGATCTAATAGCAGCGGGGTCTATATCTGTAGCGACAACTGATTGGAATCCAAATTTTTCAGCCCAAATCGCAAAGATTCCTGTCCCACATCCGACATCTAGAAAGGAGTAACTCCGAGATTCATAAGGTGTCAAAGCCTTTTCTAAGAGTGCCAGTGTGGCTTTGGTGGTGGCGTGATCACCTTTGCCAAAGGCGCCTTCACTGCTCAAATAGATGCTTCCCAATTTGGAAGAGGGTTTTGCTGGAAGAACACGATTAACGGCTTCCTCAGTGATATCGGGGGATTCTTGAATCGTAAAATAATCTGAGTTGAGTGTTTTGAAGTCTGATTCCCAAGCCTCTTTCCAAAGGCGACTAGAGTACTCTCTAATTTCCGTGCGAGCCTCAAAATCATTATTAATTTTTGCTTCGATAAACTTAAGTACATCTTTTGTTTCATCAAATAGGGAAACGACAGTCACTTGATCATTCGAGGATACTTCCCATTCCTGAGTTGACTCGACAAAATCATCTCGATTTAGATGAGTGAGGAGCCTTTTGATCTTCCCGAGCTCAAAAAGCTTAGCTTCGATTAAGAGTTCAAAGGTAACATCCATTTTAGAACAAATTCTCTTCAGCAGGGAGATTTTGTCCCTTTGGCATCTCTTGCAGTTTTAACTTGACGGACAAATAGCCTACTGCTCTCCTGTAAACCTTAAATTCCACTTGCTCGCCTGATTTGAGGTCTCCTAATCGTCGCTGTAACATATTCACGTCTGTAATCTTTTGCTGATTGAATTGTAGCAAGACATCGCTAATGCGAAATCCAGAATGAATTCCAGGCCCATCAACAATAAGATTTGTAATAATAATGCCGTGGTTGCCGCCGCCATCAAGGTTATGGTTTACATCACTTGCGGACTCTATATTCTCTGCAACAATGCCAAGCCAAGGCCTTACGACTTTGCCATACGCTCGCAAATCTCGAATGACTGATTTTACAGTGGATGACGGAATTGCA
>CAXNGG010000083.1:0-7416 GCA_964201885.1 Oligoflexales bacterium | reverse complement strand
CAATAAACCTATTTTTGGCGCCACAACAACGGAAATGCTTTGGTTGGAGCAGCCAGAATCCTTACTAACTGGTGAATGGATCGAGCATTCCATGATCAAAGGGCCTGACGTTTATTTTAGAGGAGCAGATCTAGATCACGACGGAAATGTTGATTTTTTAGCTGCTGAGTTTTTTGGGAGGAAGCTGACCTTTATTCACCAGGATCTGCACACCAAAGAATGGAAGAGAAGCATTATTGATGACACCATCGGGCCTGCGTTTGACCTGTCATTTGTGGATTTAAATCTTGACGGAAAGATCGATGTTTTGCTTACAAACCATGAAAAAAATGCCAGCGACTCTGCGGTGTTTGCCTATGAAATTCCAGACAATCTAGAGAGCAAATGGAAACGCCACACACTGCTCACCCAAATGCCCACAACACAGGGCGGGATGGGACAAGGCAGTCCGGGAGCAGCTAATGCTTTTTCTCCCTCTAAAGCACTTGAGTCTAGTAAGCCATGGATTGCCATCGCAGGTGACGGATCTCAAAAACTTTGGCTTCTTGAACCTGAATCTCAAGATTCTGAGAATTGGAATTATAAAGCCTCAACTCCACTAGAAACTAACTCCACAATTGGCCGCATCGAAATTACGGACTTTAATCACGACGGCTACAAAGAAATCCATGTGCCTGCATATGATGACAATTTAGTCTATACGCTTCATTTTCAAGAATAAATCCTAAGAAAGACATCCCTTCCAAGGCCGCCTCGTAGCCCACCGAAAAATCGCAGGCATATCAAACGAAGCACCATAATTGGAGCTCGGCGATTAGCCTGCGATTTTCTGTATGCTTCCAAGCGCAAAAAAGGTCGTAAAAAAGGTCGTTAAAGAAAACTGGGAAGTCTCGCCAGGCGGCCTTAGAACTTTTTTGTGCCGACGCCTTTCGGAATCAAAGCACCTAAATCGCATGGACTTCAATCTATCGAGGTTAGGATCCCATACTAGAGCGAAAAACATGCTTCCGGGCAACTCATCTGCACATTTGTAACGTAACCCAAACTATCCTTTACGAAGGTCCTTAGATTTTTCGGTGGCTGTTTGCACAGCATCAATGAGAATGGAACGTAAACCTTTGGATTCTAGCGCATGAATGGCGTGTATGGTTGTTCCACCTGGCGTGGTCACTTGATCCTTTAATACTGCTGGATGGATTTCTGAAATCTTAACAAGTGAAGCGGCTCCGAGAACCGTTTGTACGACTAAACTATGAGCTACGGCGCGCGTCAGCCCCATTTTAACGCCACCATCGATCAGAGCTTCAATGATCATAAAAACATATGCGGGCCCGCTGCCAGAAAGTCCGGTAACGGCATCCATCAAGGACTCCTTAATTTCAACCACAGTCCCAATGGAATCAAAGATATCGATTCCTATTGCCTTATCAGCAGGTGTGCAGACATCACAAAAACTCAGAGCCGTAGCCGCTTGATGAATCTTTGCTGCGATATTAGGCATGGCGCGAAGGATCGGCCCGGAATGATGTGTTGCCCTTCGAAGCCCCTCGATATCTTGACCAGCTAGGATAGAAATCAAGAAGGTTCCAGGGTGACTTACATGAGGTATCCACCTGCCAACCTCAGGGAGATCTTGGGGTTTAATGCAAAGTAAAATGACATCATAAACAACTTGCTTGGGAATCTCTTCAAGCACGGTAACATTCAAGTGGTTGTCAAGTTCCTTAAGTTTTGACACGTGAACATCAAAAATATCTAGGTTGTATTTATTCTTTTCTTCAATCCCCTGGGCTAAGGCAAACCCCATATTTCCGGCACCAACTAAGAGTACCCTACGCATCACTTCATTCCTTCTTCACTACCCTCTAGTGGTTTAGCCGATGGATCCTCATTGCTTAATACTGTTGATTGTCCTTCCTCAAGTTTGGCATGGGCCTTAACGGACCGTACCTCATCCCCAGATTTTTTTGAATGGACCGTATCTTCGGAGAGGGCCCCTACATCTTCCAAATCCGCATTTGCGGAAGCGGCGGAAGCGGCGGAAGTAGCGGAAGTAGCGGAAGTAGCGGAATCGACTGCTTCTGCATTCTCAGTCGTATTTAATTCTTTTTTAAGGGGTTCGCCAAGGTTTGCTGGCGCATTTTCAGGGGTTTCATTTACCATGGTGTTTTTGTTAGGGGAGGCCTGCTCAAAGGTAGCGTCTCCAGTAACTACTTTTTTTAAGCGTTCCCATTCCTCTGGATGAAGTTTTAATATTTGGCGTTTAGAAAAACTTGAAACTGAAATACCTGGATCATAGGTTCCTGCCACGAGATACAGATAAGAAAATCGATCTTTTTGGAAAGCTAAACCTTTTAGAATACTCAATCTCGCGTCTTCATTTACTAGTTTTAGTAAAAACCTAAGAATCAATCTCTCGCCTACCGTACTTTTCTTTTCAAATCTTTTAACAAATCGAGACATGAGCTCCTGGCTCACGCCCTCAATGGACTGTTCTACATGGGCCGTTTCAATTGTTTGTCCCATTTCTGCTAGTGCCATAAGCGACATAATTCTAAGCCAGAACTTCTTACCTTTACTAAGCTTCCAAAGCACTTCTTCAGCGCCCAAGGGAGGAGCCTTCCGAATCTCAAAAAGAGTCTGGTACTTTGCCCACATGGCCGAGCCCTCAGAAGATGCCCCCCAGGCCTCTTCTTGCTCGGGATTCCATTTTACTGTCGGCAAGGTAATATTTTGATCAAAATCATTTGGTAAAAACCAATAAGGGTTTTCTTGCCAGGTTAACTCCATCAAGCCTCTGTCCTGAGATATTGCTGTTAGACCAGAAGGAGCCGGAGGCAAGTCAGAAACTTCGGAAGTCGCGGATTCATTTGAATCTACTGTGCCTAAAGATTCTTGGTCTGTAGTCTCGTGGTCAGAGGCTTCACCAGTAGTAAAATTCCATCCAGGAATGGAATTTAGCAGCTCTGGCTTCATCAAAAACAAGGCTATGATCAAAGGGAAAATGAGGCAGATCACGGCCACTTTGCGTACGCTGTCTCCTGCCATGAAGTCGCCGACACCGCTTATAGAGAAGTCCCGCTTTGAACCTAGAAATTTGCGGCCAGTGACAAGGGATCTTCCATCTTTGTTTTGGCCACTTTCCCAAAATGCTGAAGAATTGGGGATGCTCACATCTTGGCTTTGGGACTTTGCGGGCTCTCGCCCCGGTTTGGTAGAGTCAAATCCTGGCGTGGATCCGCCTTCCAGCAAACTCGCTGAGACGTCCAAAAGTCTATGGGCACCTGCAGGACCTTCTTCGTTTTGCGCAGTTTTTACTTGTGTTCCTGCTGATGCTGGAACTGATGCAGGCTTAAAGGTAAGGTCCTTATTTGCATCCTTTTGGGGCGCAGCACCGTCCATATTAAGATCCAAACTTGGTAAGCCTAATGACATAACATCCTCCCGAAACCATCACCGAGGCATCTCGGCATAGGAGTCTAGGCAGTTGAGCCCAAATTTTATAGAAATTCCTAAGTCTTGAATAAATTAGGACATATTTTTGGGGGAATGCATATTAACTGCAATAATAGCTTGATCTATAAGCCGGTTACGTTTATGTTACCGCCTTCGTCCAGGTGATCTGGGCAGCCATAACCTGGTCTTTTCTATTTTAGGAACGAATACGCATGAGCAAATTTCACCTTGCGAAATACAGAAACATTGGGATCTCTGCCCACATTGACTCGGGCAAAACGACTTTATCTGAACGCATCCTGTTCTACACAGGGATGATTCACAGAATCAACGAAGTCAGAGGCGGTGGCGATGGTGCCAAGATGGACCATATGGAGCTCGAGAAAGAACGTGGTATCACGATTACTTCTGCAGCCGTTACAGTCGAGTGGAAAGACCACAAGATTCAACTCATTGACACCCCAGGACACGTTGACTTTACAGTTGAAGTAGAGCGCTCCCTGCGGGTTTTGGACGGCGCCGTTTTAGTGCTTTGCGGCACTTCCGGAGTTCAGTCGCAGTCGATTACAGTCGATCGTCAAATGAGACGATATAACGTTCCTTGTTTGGCGTTTATCAACAAACTAGACCGCGCAGGATCCGATCCCTACCGCGTCACAGATCAACTTCGCGAAAAGCTAAGTCACAATGCTGTCATGATGCAGATTCCTATTGGATCTGAAGGCGATTTTGGTGGTGTGATTGATCTTCTTACGATGAAGGCTGTCTATTTCGAAGGCGAAAAAGGCCTTGACGTGGTTTACAAAGAAATTCCAGATGGCTACCTTGAAAAAGCCAAAGACTATCGCCAGAAGCTTTTAGATTCCGTAGCTATGTTCTCAGACGAACTTACTGAGATCATCCTTGAAGACAAAGAGCCTTCATTAGACCTCGTTCAAAAAACAATTCGCGAAGCCACTGTGGCTCGTAAATTGACGCCTGTATTTATGGGTTCTGCATTCAAAGACAAGGGCGTCCAAGAGCTCCTTGATGCCGTCCTAACCTACTTGCCCTCACCACTTGATCGTCAATATTGGGGATTCAAGAATGAAGAGCGCGTTGAAGTGTTCCCCGAAGCTAGTAAGCCTTTGATTGCAATGGCATTTAAGATTACTGACGAAACTTTTGGACAGCTGACTTATACCCGTATTTATCAAGGAACCCTCAAAAAAGGTGATTCTGCCTATAACCCTCGCTTAGGTAAATCCCAGCGGATCGGCAGATTTGTACAGATGTTCTCCAATGATAAAGTGGAACTCGCTGAAGCCTCTGCCGGCGATATCATCGCTATGGTAGGCGTGGAATGCGCATCCGGGGACACCTATTGCGATGAAAACATCAATACCACCATGGAATCCATGTTTATTCCTGAGCCAGTAATTGAGCTTGCTATCAAAGCTGAAAAACAAGACGACCTCACTAAAATCTCAAAAGCCCTAAACCGCTTTATGAAAGAAGACCCAACTTTTAGAGTTTATGTGGACGACGAGTCTAATGAGACGATCATCCGCGGTATGGGAGAACTTCACCTTGAGATCTATGTTCAGAGAATTCAGCGGGAGTACAAAGCGAACGTAATCGTTGGTCAGCCCAAGGTAAACTACAGAGAGTCGCCAGGAAAAGAATCTTCATTTGATTATAAGCATAAGAAGCAAACGGGTGGCTCCGGTCAGTACGGCCACGTTGTGGGTCGTTTGAAGCCAATTTCTGAAGGCACTGAAGGAAACTTCAAATTCACCAACTTGGTTGTAGGTGGATCCATTCCTAAGGAATACATACCTGGTTGTGAAAAAGGCTTCAAAGAGTCTATGGACAAAGGTCCCTTGGCTGGATTCCAAGTCATTGGAGTTGAAATTGAACTTACCGATGGCACCTTCCACCCGGTGGATTCTTCCGAAATGGCCTTTAAAATCGCATCAAGAGAAGCGTTTAAAGAAGCGTTTATCGCCTCCAAGCCGACGATTCTTGAACCCATCATGAAAGTAGAAGTGGAAACGCCACTAGATTTCCAAGGTACGGTACAAGGTGACATTTCCTCTCGCCGAGGGATCTTGCAAGGCACCGATATGCGTGGAGACGTGGCCGTGGTTATCGCGGAAGTGCCTCTTTCTGAGATGTTCGGTTATTCCACACAGCTTCGCTCTATGACCCAAGGTAAAGCTGGATTCTCCATGGAATTCGCAAAATACCGAGCCGTCCCAAGTTCGATCCAAGAACAGTTAATTAAGAAGTACCAAGAAGAACGCGCAAAAGGTTCCAAAAAATAAGCTTAGAGATCCCAGGCAAATCGCCTGGGATTTTTTCATTTGTCGCAAGTTCTCTACTTTTCTAAATTGTATCTCCAAGAGATACCTGACATAATTTCCGTAAACCATTTGGGAGATCCCCATGAAAGCTTCCCTGATTTTTATTTGTCTACTTGCGGTATCTTGCGGTTCTAGCAGCTCTAAAAAGAGTGATCCGCTTCCAGGAGGGGTTTACTCGGTGATTTCTCTGTCTTCATCAACTCCCGCTGAGTCCAAGTCTTATTCTTTTACCACTCTATATAATTGTAAATTTGACGGCAATAATGGCACCTTTGAGGCCTCTTTTAACAGCGGAACCAACACCAACTTGGCGGTTAAAATCCGCGGTTTTTCCAAATCAAGTAAAAAATACACTTGCAGCCAAGCTGCTGACAATCAGAAAGGCCCCGATGTGGGAAGCTATTTTGATGGCTGTGGGGTTTCCTTAACGATACCTAACAACACAACAACAAACCCAACCCACAATAAATATGCTACCTATCGAACGGACACGACAATTGATGCCTTTACCTATGCTGGTGCGTGCTCGGTAGACATTTCTTTTGCCGAACCCGCTGCGGTTTCAGGGGTGATTCTTTGTGGAGACATGGTACAGACTCACCTTAAAAGCAACCCCAGAAATCCCATAGAAACTAGTGTCAAAGCCAGCATCACTGAAAAATCAAGTTTTTCGTGTAATATCTGACCTTTAAACCAAGATAGGACCTGAGTTCGATCCTGGGTTCTGAAGAGTCTAATCACACGAAATAGAACCCACTTTAAACAATTTAAGTAGGAGCATTCTATCAGTTCACCTCATCAAATTGGCATCCATTCCCAAGACCCTAAAGCCTTAGAAGGGGTGGATCCGGCGTTTTTGGAAAAAGGTTTGTGGATGGCTCGCGAAAAGACCATTAATGCCTTTCAAACCATCACCTCCCAGCTAAGGGAAGGCATGTCGGAAAGTGACGCGAGACGGCTCATCTACTCTATTTTTTCAGACTTAGGCTGCAAAAAGCATTGGCATAAACCCTATGCGAGATTTGGCTTAGGAACTCTTTTAAGTTTTAATGAAAGTCAAGAGAGCGGCCCCAACTTCTCCCTGAACTTACCTGCTTTTCTTGATTTAGGCCCGGTATGGTTCGACTCAGAGACTCAATTGGAGTATGAAGGCGACTTTGGAGATACTTTTGTTTTAGGCGAAAACTTTGAGGCAAACCACTGTGCAAAGGTCTGTCGTGACTTATTTGAAGAAGCCAGAAATCTTTGGCACAAGGAGCCACAAACCGGCTACGAGATCTATCACTTTCTTAAAGCTCGAAGTCTGGAATTAGGTTTTATCTTGAGAGAGGATGTTTGTGGACATAGAGTTGGAGATTTTCCACACAACCGTCACTCGAAGATGAGTCTTTCTGACGCCAAATTTATTCCTTCTAAATCTCTTTGGGTTCTAGAGGTGCAGATTTTAGACCCAGAGCACAGATTTGGCGCCTTTTATGAAGACATCCTTTAATCCCCCCTCCCCTGCAGAGAGCGCAAGCTTAAAGAGAGCGCAAACTTAAAGAGAGCGCAAACTTAAAGAGAGCGCAAGCTTAAAGAGAGCGCAAGCTTAAAGAGAGCGCAAGCTTAAAGAGAG
>CAXNGG010000082.1:0-7527 GCA_964201885.1 Oligoflexales bacterium | reverse complement strand
TAACCAATGCTCCAAATAAGCAGGAATATGAACTCCTAGAGTCTCCCCTAGCCCCTCGGGAAAGCTAAAGAATCCTGCCACTGCCGAGAGAACCGCTAAGATGATCAGCGGAGTGGTCATGATGGCCTTGGACTCATGGGGAACTATAGAGGAGCGAAGGCTGCCAAAGAAAGTCATCTTCATAAGGCGAGTCGTATAAATGCCTGTAAGAAGTGCTCCGAGCAAACCTCCCAACCAGAGATACGTAGCACCACCTGGAAGAGAGTGGGCTGCAAACAAAATGGCGTCTTTTGAAAAAAAGCCGGACAGTAGCGGAAGCCCCATGAGAGCCCCTGCTCCCACCATCATCGTAGCGTAAGTTTTAGGAAGTTTAAGCCTAAGGCCTCCCATCTTCCGCATATCTTGCTCGCCATCCATGGCATGAATGACAGAGCCAGAGCCTAAGAATAGAAGCGCTTTAAAAAAGGCATGGGTCATCAGGTGGAAGATCGCTGTTTTATAAGCACCCACACCGACAGCTATAAACATAAAACCCAGCTGCGATATGGTCGAATAGGCCAGAACCTTTTTAATATCATTTTGCTGAAGGGCGATGAAGCCACCTAGAAGAACCGTAATACACCCGACATTGGCAATCACAAACAAAATGTCAGGCGACATCGAGAACATAAAGCTCATGCGCACAATGAGGTAAACTCCCGCTGTAACCATGGTGGCAGCATGGATCAAAGCGGAAACCGGCGTGGGGCCAGCCATGGCATCCGGAAGCCAAACAAACAAAGGAAACTGGGCCGACTTGCCCGTAGCTCCGAGGAATAAAAGAAGACAAGCAACCTGAAGTACCTTAGGGTTGGCTGAGGTCACAAGTCCGGCCATTCCCGATAAGCTTAAAGTTCCGAAGTACCAAAGAAGAATAAAAAGACCCATCACAAAACACACATCACCGACGCGGTTGACTATAAAGGCCTTTTGGGCAGCGGCGCAGTTAGCTTCCTGATCATACCAATAGCCTATGAGAAGAAACGAGCAAAGCCCGACCCCTTCCCAACCAAAAAACAAAAATAAGAGATTGTCGGAGAGAACTAGCATCAGCATGGAAAAACAAAATAAATTTAAATAAGCAAAAAAGCGTCCCACGCCTTCTTCATGTTCCATATACCCCATGGAGTACACATGAATCAAACTTCCTACACCCGATATAATCAGCACCATGACGATGGAAAGGCGGTCCAGCACCAAATCAAGGCTTACTTTAAAGACGCCGACATTGAGCCACTCATAGGCCTTCGTGACGATCACATCCCCTTGCATCAGATGTCCCAGAGCCACGAGGGCTAAGACAAACACACCCCCGATGGAGGCACTTGCTGTTATCCCCGCTAGGGTTCTAGGGACTTTCTGAATCCCCCCCGCAGCCAAAGGATAAAGGACCGCATTCAGAAGAAATCCTATGAGGGGCAGAGCAAGCAGCCAAAGTGGCAAATAGCTAGTATGTTCCATGGACTACCCCTTCAGATTTTTGAGACGATCGGTACTGACAGAACCGAAGTTTCTAAATACGCTAACTAAAATAGAAAGACCTACTGCCGACTCTGCCGCAGCAATGGTGATAATAAAGAAAAGCTGAAGTTGTCCATCGAGCTGCCCGAGCTCCCTTGAAAACGTCACAAAGGACAGATTGACGCCATTCAGCATAAGTTCGATGCCCATGAGGAGCAAAATGGTATTTCGGCGATTCATCATCACAAAAAGTCCCATACAAAACAAAAATGCTGACAAAGCATGAAGAAATAACGGTGTACTCATATTAATCCACCTTTCTCTTAGCTAGAGTTAAGGCGGCCATAATCGCGACCAAGATCAATAGGGAAACGACTTCAAATTGAAAAAAGTATTTGGAGAAAAGAAGCCCCGACACCGCCTCGAGATTTCCCCCTAACTCCTTGATTCGCTCCAAAGTAAACTCACCCATGGCAGGCCTTCCTTCATACCCCTCAAAATGCTTAAATCCTTGAAAAAGACCGTAGAAAGCTCCACCGGCTATCGCACCTGTTAGCCAAGTCCTGGCATTTCTAAAATCAACTTCCCGTACAGAATCATTCATATTTAAAAGCATGATGGAAAAGATAAAGAGCACCATAATCGCACCGGCATAAACTAAAACTTGAAGGGCCGCCACAAAGTGCGCCCCAATAACCCCGTAAATTGCCCCTAGAGCCACCATCAGACCCACCAAAGAAAGGGCGGAAGTAATGGGGCTGCTGCTGAGAGCCATGGACACCGCTAGGGAGGCGACGATGATGCCTAAAATTAAAATCAATGGATCAACCACGATCTTTTACCTCCCGAACTAAAAACTTAAGATCATACTGGGCTTCCTCACGGGTCAAGGTTGCCATCTCATAGGACCTAGAAAGCTTTATGGCATCTTTAGGACAAGCCTCTTCACAAAAACCACAGAAACAGCAGCGAAGAGCATCGATATCAAAACTAAGAGGCCTTTTTTCTTTTTTAACGCCATATTCACTGGTCGCCGCATCTCTCTCACCTGCTACAATCGTGATGCAATCAGCTGGGCATACGGTTTGGCAGAGGTAGCAAGCGGTACAGTTTTCTGTTTTTTTCGAATCTACAGAAATAAAGTGAGCTCCCCTGAAGCGCTGGGAATACTCTCGCCTTTTTTCAGGATACTCAATGGTCACAATGCCTTTGCCAAAAAGGGACCGTAGCATTTGCTTCATGGTGACCACAAGGCCCTGAGCAAGTGCCACTAAATAAAAACGGTCTGATATTTTCTCATGGCGCGCCACGACAATCGTCATAATCAGCCCCCTATCAAATAAATGGCTATAGACGTAAACACTAAATTAATGAGTCCTATTGGTAGAAGAATTCTCCAGCCCAAATTCATCAACTGATCAAAGCGAAACCGCGGCACGGTCCATCTGACCCAGATATAGAAAAAGAGCATAAAGCCAAGCTTCATGAGAAAGCTACCTACCCCCATGAAGGTCTTTAGATTATGGAGCCCCAAAGCCTCTAAATGGAAAACTTGAGAGAGGTAAACAGCGACCGTTTCCATACCTGGAAGAAGTCCGTATCCACCCAAAAATAACGTTACAAAAAGAGCTGCTGCCATGGACATCGCAACATATTCCGCAAAGAAAAACATCGCAAATTTAGTCGCACCGTATTCCACATGGTAGCCGGCCACTAACTCCGCATCCCCTTCCGGAAGGTCAAAGGGCATACGATTGGTTTCCGCAAAAATCCCTATTAAAAAAATCATCGCCGCTAGTGGATTTACAAAAACGCCCCACCTCGGCAGAATTCCGATTAGGGATTCTCCCTGCCAAGCCACCATTTGATTCATATCCACGGTGCCGTAAATCAGAAACATTGCAATCAGGGCCAGGCCCATGGCAATCTCATAAGAAATCATTTGGCTAGCGCCCCGCAAAGCGCCCAGCACAGCATATTTGTTGTTGGAGGCCCATCCCGCTAACATAATGGGATACACCTCCAGGCCTGCAAAAGCTAAAGCCGCAAGAATTCCAATATTCAAATTGGATAATTGTAGGTGGGTTTCATACTCCCCAAACAGAACCGTTCCCCCAAAAGGAATGGCTGCAAAGGCAGCAAGGGGGGCTACAGCAGCAATCATCGGCGCCAAATTGTAATAGAATTTATTGGCTGTTCCTGGAACAAAAGGCTCTTTGGCAAAAAACTTAAGAACATCGGCAAGGGCTTGCAAAAGCCCAAAGGGTCCTACGCGATTGGGACCCATTCGCCCTTGAATCATGGCCGAGCCACGTCGTTCCAGCCACACCATAATGGGCACCAGTCCTGGACCGATGATTAAAATAAAAATAAGTTTTAAAAGAAACGCGATAAAATCATAAGACTGCATATAGGCCCAAAGAGACGAAAGAGACGAAATTGACGAAATAAAATCACTTGACTCCAAGATCAGCCTCCCTTCTGGCAACCACAAATAAACCTTCCAAGACGCGAGTCACGGAAGCTGAGCTACCTTTCGCTTTTACTGCCGCGACAAACTTCTGAGTGGTCCCTGCTGAATTCATGTAGGAGCCGGATTTTTCAACCGTGGCCAATCCAGGAAGCACCCCATCAAAACGCGGCACTTCGTCTTTAGAAAAGACCCCCCAGGCGTACTCTTTGGTGGCAAACTTGGGAGGTATTCCAGCTCTACCGCCCCGGAAGTAAATCCCTAAATCATAGGCCATAGAGGCACTCGCCTCGCCGCTTCGAGGGAGGGGTTTCAGCCCCAAGGATTCAGCGCCTTTGGTGTTAGAGGTTTGATCCAAGCGGCGTAGAACGTCATCTAAAGCCTTATCATCAGCGGAAGTTTGCACGCCACTGGTCCCGTTATAAAAGCGAACATCGAATACAGCGCTTCTCACCAGACTTTTGAGAGTCATGATTTCCTTCATTTCTTCCAATGTCGCATCGGTACCAATGACCAAGAGAATGCGAGCCGCGCGCCCCAAATCTTCTACAAAACTAGGCACCAGGGTTTCCCAGTTTGTAGCTAAAAGATGATCGTTTACCTTTAAAAGCGGCTCTACGATTCGATGGGGATTTTCATAGGTATGAAATGACACCCGGCCAGAATCGCAAATCCAGTGTCCATTCACCTCGTCATTGCGTCTAGCGCGGTAGCGGTAAATGGTGTCTTTTTCTTCATCCGCCCATACCGCACATCCCTTAGAACAGCCATCACATAAAGTTGGGCGAGGCTTTAAAAACCAAACCCTCTTTTGAAATCTAAAGTCATTAAATGTGATCGCACCCACGGGGCAGATGTCGGCGATATTTCCTTGATAATCACTGACCACACCTAAATCTTCAGCGCTCACCAGCTCTTTTTTCCATCCCCGATTAAGCATCGTCAACTCGTGGGTTTTGGTGACCTCGTCAGTAAACCGCACACATCGCTCACAGTGGATGCAGCGATTCATATTCAAAGTCAACTTGTCAGAAAGCTTCTTTGTCGTGGATTTTGTCCAGGTACGTTTTTGCTCCTGAAACTCTGAAGTTCGCGGGCCATATTCATAATTATAATTTTGAAGAGAGCACTCGCCCGCTTGATCGCAAACGGGACAGTCGAGAGGATGGTTGGCCAAAAGAAATTCCATCACCCCTTCTCGGCTCTTTTTCACTTTATCGCTCTGGGTATGAACGATCATCCCATCGGCACAGGGCGTAGAGCAAGAGGTCATAAGCTTCGGAGCCTTTTCCACTTCCACGGTACACATACGACAAGTCCCAGCCACAGGAAGACCTGGATGATAACAAAACCTCGGAATGGTACCATCAAGGGCTGCCTTTTCCGCAGCCTTCATGATCGTGTCACCGGGAAGAAAAGGCACAACACGTCCGTCAATGGTGATTGTGGGTTGAGCTGGTGCTTCTGCCGTCATTACATCTCCTGCACGTTGAAAACGTCAAATAAGTACGATTCACTAGAATAAAAGTCACAGTTTGTGTCTCTATATCTTTCTGAAAAATAAATAGGTCGATCCATTTCAAAAATCCTCAAAAAGCCGTTCTTTTAAAAACTCTCTCTAAAGAGCCACATGGTCATGATGTTCTAAAAAATGCGGGGCTTTTTGACCTGGCTTCTTTAAAGGACAACAGCCTTGCGAAATATGAGCTTCAAACTCTTTTCTAAACTTTTTAAGAGATGACAGCGCTGGCCCTGTCACGGCATCTGCAAACGCACAAATGGTTTGTCCAGCCATATTCGAGCATAGTCTCGCAATGGTGTCTAAATCTTTGGTATCACCGTGCCCGGTTTCTATCCGATGAAACAAACGCGCCAGCCAGTGGCTTCCTTCCCGGCATTGACTGCATTGACCACAGGATTCGTGTTCGTAAAACTTAAGTAAGCGTGCCGCGGCTTCGACGATGCAGACTGTTTCATCCATAATGATGACGCCACCTGATCCCGCCATGGTGCCCGCTTTCATGAGGCTATCGAAATCCATCGCCACATCTATTTCCTCAGCAGAAAGCATGGGCGCTGAAGCACCTCCTGGGATCACGGCTTTAAGCTTCTTGCCGCCCTTAACCCCACCGCAATGGCTGATTAAGTCTCTTAACGTGATATTTAAGGGAAGCTCGTAGACGCCCGGTTTTTCCACATGGCCTGAAACACAAAAAAGTCTTGTTCCCCCGGAGCGTTCCGTACCCACCTTGGCAAAGGCCTCAGGACCGTCTCTTAAGATACCGACCACAGAGCAAAAAGTTTCTACGTTATTCACACAAGTGGGCATGCCAAAAGCCCCCACCATTGCCGGAAAGGGCGGCTTAAGCCGCGGCTCGCCGCGCTTGCCCTCAAGGCTATTTAAAAGTGCTGTCTCTTCTCCGCAAATGTAAGCCCCCGCACCCCGGTAAATCGACAATTCAAAATCAAATCCTTTGCCCATAATATTTTTACCGAGAAAGCCTTGGGCATAGGCCTCTTCGAGAGCTTTTTTAAGAATGACTATTTCTTGATAAAATTCACCACGCACATAGATCCAGCCTCTAGAGGCACCAATAGCGTGGGCTGCTATCGCCATACCTTCAATCAGTCTATGGGGATAACGATTTAAAAGAAGCCGGTCTTTAAAGGTTCCAGGCTCCCCCTCATCCGCATTGCAAACTAAATATTTAGGCTTAGGAGTGCCATCAGGGTTTTTAGGGTCCTTAGGCATAAAACTCCACTTCATCCCCGTTGGAAACCCGGCACCACCCCGACCACGCAAGTTAGATTTTTTAACTTGGTCGACAACCTCATCTCTGGTCAAAGTCAAAGCTTTTTCTAGCCCCGCATAACCTTGAAGTTTTGAGCGATAGACGGAAAGTGTATGGCTATCAGGTATCTGATCTTTAGTCGTTAAAAATAATTCTGACATAAGTTCTACTTCCTTTTTCAGTTCTTTCCCTAGGCCATTCCCCATGCCGTTCCCCAGGCTCAGCAGAGTGTCTCAGCGCCACTCACTTGCTAAAATCTAACTCAGACGATCTATCAAGGCCTCACAGGAACTTTCATTTAAATTTTCATGGTAATCGTCATTGACCTGCATGACTGGAGCCGTCCCACAAGCGGCAAGGCATTCCACTTCTGAGAGTGTAAATTTTCGGTCTGCCGTCGTCTCACCACAGGCAATGCCGAGCTTTTTTTCAAAACAAGCGACCACTTGATCAGATCCCCTTAGAAAACAGGCGATATTGGTACACACTTGAATGTGATACTTCCCCACAGGTTTTCGGTTGTACATCGTATAAAACGTCACAACTTCTTTTACTTTGGCTAGCGGCAAATGTAAAAATTCAGATGCTTCACGCATGGCGCCTTCTGAAACCCAACCTTCTTTGGCTTGTATCTCGTGAAGCAGTGGTAAAAGCAGAGCCTGCTCCGTGGGAAACTCCGAGCGAATCACTTCCATTTTAGACTTTATCGTTTCACATAAAATCACGGACTATCCTCCCTAGCGATCTAATTCACCAGCAATAATA
>CAXNGG010000081.1:0-7562 GCA_964201885.1 Oligoflexales bacterium | reverse complement strand
CTAATGGAATTCCGTGAATAGGTTCCTGAATTAGACTATAAATCGCATTGGAGAGTCCAGCCTTTTCCTATTAATTTAAGGTTTTATGCTGGAACCAAATTCCGGAGTCTTTCCAGACGACAAAATGCCGCTTTATTGCTTTTAATTTTTTTCACTCTATTAAGGACGCATAAATATCAAGTCTACTGCATGTTAATCCCAGCATTTTGCGACCAGAATCAACTAAAGTAGCTCTTAATTTTTCGATTTTTTATTAAGTTAAGGCTTCTCTTTGTATGAAACTTCCAGTAAAAAGCACCGATGAATCTGTTTTCGCCTATTTTTGATTTTTCTACGTGCCATTCCCAAACCTTAGGATTTTCAAATAGTCAGTTGAAGTAAGAATCAAAGCCAGTCGCTGGAACAGGCCACTCTATATTGAAAAAGAATGTCCTAGAACTGCTTATTTGAAGCCACACTTTTAACGATTAAGCTGTGCGTCTTAAGTGGTATAGATTGCTGGTTTCATGGATTTCAACGTCTAAAAGCTAGAGATATTTGAAAATGCAGCATAGGGCTTTTCATTCGCGAAGAGAGCTAGAGAAAACTAACGTCACCCTAAAGCATTCAGCTCAAATAGGTTTCCGTTGGTCTGCTACGTTGCGTATGACTCTAATGATTTCCTGAACATCGCCTTCTGTAGTGCTAGCTCCTAGGCTGATGCGTATAGAGTTTGCGGCTTCAAAGTCAGAAAATCCCATCGATTTTAAAACATGGCTAGGCTTTGGAGTTCCAGAGCTACAAGCACTCCCAGTAGAAACAGCAATTCCAGCTGCATCTAGTTTTAGCATTAGGATTTCACCCTGTACGCCAGACATATGAAAATTTACTGTATTTTTGGCAGAACATGCGGGGGCGCCGTGTAGGCTGACCCCAGAAATGGCATTGAGCTCATCCCAAAGCGTCTTCCATAGTCGGCCTATGCGAGCCAGGACTTCTGAGTTATCTCGGAGGTCATCGGAGCGTAGCCCAAGCGAAAATATACCTGGCATATTTTCTGTTCCAGCACGTCGTCCGCGCTCTTGTCCCCCGCCAACGATGATGGTACCTAAGCGAACGGACTTCTTGAGATAAAGAGCCGCAATTCCTTTCAAAGCTCCTACTTTATGGCCGCTTACCACGGCGGAATCTACTCCTGAGGGCCCCATCCAGCGCATGTCAACTTTACCAAAAGCCTGAACGGCGTCGATATGGATGTGGCATGTAGGAGATTTTTTCCTTATCTGAACGACGATTTCTTGTAAATTGGACATGACTCCAGTTTCATTATTTACATAAATCAAAGAGACAAGGCTGGTTTTATCTGAAATCAACGGAAGAAGTTGCTCGAGACAAATTTTACCCGAAGTGAGTAGAGGCGCGACTTCCAAGTGGACTTGATTTCTCTTCTTAAGGAGCTCGCACGTAGCAAAAATCGAGGGATGCTCACCAGCTGAAACTACAAAATGACTAACGCTCGCCTTAGAAGCTTCCTGGCACTCAGGAAAAAAATGATGGCAAGCGATGCCTTGCAAAATAAAATTATTAACTTCAGTCGCACCTGACATGAAAATAATTTCAGAAGGTTCTGCTGAAAAATGCCAAGCTACTGATTTTCTGGCAGATTCTAATGCAACCTTGGCCCGTCTCCCCTGGTAGTGAATGCTCGATGGATTTCCATCTTTTTGTAAAATCAATTCTGTAACTTTTTCTAGATGCTCAGGTGTGCAGGGAGACGTTGCGTTATAGTCGGCATAGATCATCATGTGTCCTTTGATTTTCCAGGTTGCTGGGTCCATTCGGAAATTCTTTCCGGATGCCAATCTTTAAGGGGAATTCGGACTTTTTTGGACGTTTTGATGTATTTTCTAAATACAGGTAAATGACCAATCTTCATTCCCCCAGTTAAGCCAGCCACTGCCAAAGCATCACTCATTCTGACCAGCGGAACAAAGGACATTTTCTCTAGAACGCTTTCGGGAAGACCATCAAGATCAAACCAATTTGCCGCAGGTAGCATAATTCTATAAACACCAGCGCGATGGGCACCTAGCACTTTCTCTTTGATGCCACCCACTGGAAGCACATCGCCTCGCAACGTGATTTCACCTGTCATCGCTAAGCCCATAGGCATCGATTTATTAAGCAGCAAACTCGTCAAAGCGCAAAGAAGAGCCACCCCTGCGCTTGGGCCGTCTTTAGGAATGCCGCCTTCAGGGAAATGGATATGAAACTTAGACTCTTCGATTTCAGAGAGGCTGATACCTAGTTCGTCGCTATGCGCTCCTAGCCACGTCAGCACCGCCGATGCCGACTCTTTCATCACTTCACCAAGGCGTCCTGTGAGTTTAAGGCCTCCTCCCTTGAACGGGTGGCGGATCGTCTCCACATACAAAATGTCGCCACCGAAAGGGGTGTATGCGAGGCCAATGGAAACTCCTGGGACAAGCTTTTGCACAGGAGCATCGGCCATGACCAGCGGCTTACCAAGCCATTCCGATAGATTTTCTGAAGTTAATTCACGGACCGTTCCATGATTCTCCAGCAAGTGTCGAACCTGCTTTCTCGCAATGGATGAAATAACTTGTTTTAAAAAGCGAACACCAGCTTCTCTTGTGTAGTATCTAATGATCAGTTTTAAGATAGGTAATGAAATACGAAGTTGACTTGTCTTCAATCCAAAATCTTCACGGATGCTTGGGATAAGATGGGTTTTAGCAATAGACAGTTTCTCTTCTTCAGAGTAACCGCTTAAGTTGATAATTTCCATCCGATCTAAAAGGGGGGCAGATAAGTTTTCTAGGGAATTTGCAGTCGCTATAAAGGTCACCTTTGAAAGATCGTAAGGAACGCCTAAATAATGATCCGTAAAGCTTCGATTTTGTTCAGGGTCTAAAACTTCTAAGAGTGCTGAAGACAAATCTCCGCGATGGCTAGTACCCACTTTATCAATTTCATCTAATAGGAGAATGGCATTGGCCTGCTTTACTTTTTTGAGGGCCTGAATAATGCGACCAGGCATCGCACCAATATAAGTTCTACGATGCCCCCTGATTTCAGCTTCATCATGCACACCGCCTAAAGAAATCCTTGTGAAAGGCCTAGACATAGCTTCAGAAAGTGTTTTTACAAGCGAAGTTTTACCAACTCCAGGAGGTCCCACGAAAAGCAAAATTTGTCCTGACTCTTTGGCCTGATATTTCTTTACAGCCAAATACTCTAGGAGCCTTTCTTTGACATCAAAAAGCCCGTAGTGGCCTTTGTCCATTATCTTTCGGGCTTCCATCAAGTCAATTTCACCGTCATCTTTTTTAGATTCCCAAGGGATATCGAGGAGCCACGAGACATAGTTATAGGAGACCATATACTCTGGTGAGCCGGGCGGCATCATTTCCATGCGGTGAAGCTCTTTTTGCATGGCTTCAAAAGTCTCGGCCGGGAAGTTGCCCATCTCAGAGCGTTGGCGCAAATTGCCAATTTCTCCACGGTCTCCTTCCAGTTCGCCGAGCTCTCTCTTAATGGCATGCATTTGCTCTTTAAGGAATGATCGTCGCATGTGATCATTCATGTCCCCTCTGACTCTCTCGTGAATGGATAGAGATAAGTCCAGAAGTTCTTTCTCTTTGATGAGTAACGTAGTGACTCGGGTGATCAGATCAGCCGGGTCGATGATTTCAAGAAGCTCTTGCCTCTCGTCCATGGTGAGCGTCAAGTAGGGTATCAATAGATTTGCTAAAACAAGCGGATCATCCGTACTTTGCACTAAAGTTAGGGACTCTTGGCTGGCCAGGGGAGAACTTTTGATCAAATCAAAAACTAAGGTTCGAATCAGTCGAATCGACGCCCGTGTTTCAGGCTGCATTTTAATATCTAGAAGGGGCAGCCATTCGATGGAAGCCATCGGCCGAGTCCCTTCAAAGTCCATAGAGAGAACTTTAAATCGTCTGCGACCCTTTAATAGGAGTCCTATTTGTCCATTGGGCAGTTTAGTAACACCGGCTATGGTTGCCTCTGTGCCGATATTGGCGATTCCTGCTTCTGGCTCAAAGGGGTTAGGGCCAGGAAATAAGGGACCCGTGCCTCTTGCTAAAACACCCACGCGAAATTTCCCTGGTTCTGAACTTTGCACGTCTTCAATGCGAATCCCTTCCATTGGGGGGATTGGTAGGGTTTGATTGGGAAACAGCACGCCACCTTCGAGAAAAATAACTCCCAGTAATGTGCCTTCTGATTCCTTGGCCATGAGTTTTTCAACTTTCGCCATTGCGTACCTCTTTGAGCCGAGAATGGCCAAGATATACGTATATTAGGCAAACTCCATTGGGTCAAGCAGAGCATTTGGCCTGAATATCTCCAGACCCGCAAGGGGCTACTCTAAGATTTCATGACAACTAAATAGCCATTTGATATTGGATGCTTAGAATTGCACTTGCTACTATTACGGAAGCCCGTGCCTAGAAGGCATGCTTAGTTTTTTTTACTTCCAGGGTCCACTGCTCACAAACAACTCAGTTCTCAGTTGTATTTAAATGTGCGCGATATGCCACCAAAAGACGGAATCTGCGGCCGATAGACCCCAGATGAGAGGCGTCACTTAGCACTCGCGTATTCAAGAATCCCATAAAGTCTTCGTCGATGTCTATCGAATTGCAAACTCTAGTCAAGGTTTTTGAGAACATCATTGAGAACGCGTTTCCTGGCTGCTTTTAGCTGCGATGATTTATAAGCTTCATGGGAGGCCGCCCTAGATCCACGAATTTGCCTTGCCGTCTCAGCGTCGAAAATCTGAATTTCGAAAGGAAAGAAAACTTTAATTTCCTGATCCTCGCCTATAACTTGATATTGGTTCACGGCTAGATCTACGATTCGTTCCAGGACTTTTTTTCGCCCCTCGTCTATGCTTGATTCATTTTTCTTTAGATAGTTAGTTATGCTTTGGGTCCACTCAGTCAAGGGATCATTGTAGCGCAGAAGGTGTCGACAGGTAATTTGTATACTTTTAAAATTGGATCCAGAATGCGGATTGACAGCTTTTCCTTTTGGGGAAGGTCCATCAGGATCTAGTTTATTAATTTGCTCCACAAAGTCTTCTGGATTCATCAATCCTTTGGCAAGCATATTGTCAAGGATTTCTACCTGTTTTCTAAACGATGCCAGATCTACTAGGCTATTTCTGGCTCTTTGGGGGTTTGCGTTGGGAAATGAGATGAGATTCATTTGCCGAAGTAATTTAATGACCATCATCACTTCGGCGTAGGTTTTAGTTACGATCCGAACACCAATCAAATCATAAATATTTTCTGCGACATTTGCTGGCTTATGAAGCAACTTTAAAATTACTGATTCCCGACTTTTTCTAAGCTTCCAGTCTACGTTTTCAAGCTCAACGGCATCGCCTTCTCTTCCCAGCCAGATCTTTCCGTCACTAGTTCTAAACAGAGCCTTCTCAAAACGTTGAATAATTTGCTTTCTAGCGACTTCCAAACTGGCAGGACGATGTATCCCATCAATGTGAGCGATGGTATGCATCAGGCGCAAAACAGCACAAGACCAAAGTCGACGACGTTTTGAGTTTGCTTTTCGATCTGATGCCCAAATTAGGAGCTTCCACGGTTCAGTCAGATGAATCAATTCGTCGGGAGGGCGAATGCCTTGTTGCCATTCTTGACGCATAAGCACTCTCTCAAGAAATAAAAGAGCCTCAACAAAAACCGTATAAATAAACTTTGCGTGCGCAGCAATCTCTATATCATAGCCATATCCTGCTAGGAACTCTTTGGCTTTTGTTTCAGTTTCGATCTCAAGGTGGGGTAAATCTATGGGAGATCTTCCGCCTAGAAGAACGTCCATCATTTCCCAACGAAACGTCCACCGTTCCACTAACTTGGCCTTATCTCGTATCTGTTCCATCTCAATTTCCCAAATTCATGATATGATTAAATGGCTCAGGGGGGTACTTATGGGAATTATACCATTATTGTTCTTAACTTTACTTGAATTTACACTGGCCCCAGCAGCCTTTTCTAATGAGGCCCCTAAAAAAGACGAGCATAGTAGTGGTGGCGAGCATGGCGGTAAAGCTGAAGGTGCGGCCGAGGCCCCACAGGACTCCTATACCAAACTAAAGAGTTTTCCTGGCGGCTATGTTCATAAGTGGACAAAGATTCCGTCATTAAAAGGGTTTGATTTGAGTGGTGGTACGATTCTATTAGAGCCCATACCCGGCAAAATGACGGTGGTCTTGTTTATGGCTTCTTGGTGTCTACCTTGTCAAGATATGGTGGCAGAAATGCGTGCACTCGACAAAAAATATACTCCCTATGGGGTCAATTTCTATTATGCATTTATCCACGACATGCCAACTGATGTCAGAGGGTTTGTTCGAGAGAGGAAGCTCGCACCTGAGCGGTCTTCATCAATAACCGATGAATCCATGAAAGACTTCAGAGATCCCATTCTACCTACCCTTTTCCTCGCCGACCGTAAAGGTTGGATTATAGATAAATTCAGTTTTCAAGGCGATACTAGGCCGGATTTGTCGAAATTTAAGGAAAAGCTTCAAAGTATTCTTCTTTTTTAATTCCTTAGAAAGCTATAACTTTCAAAGCGAAGACGCGCTTTGTATCATTTCGGAGTGCCATTCCGTTCTAAGCTTTACAAAACCGCCGTCTTTGTTTGCTCTCGTTTGATTGATGCTTGATCCTAATGGGAGCTTGCGCTCCCCGGATATATCCACAGCTTCAAAGTCGATCTTAGTGGAAGCAGAGCCTTTTTTAGACTTAATCATTTTCTCTTGGGTGATAATTTTCTTCCTGGAACTTCCTTTAGAAGCAGCCAAGGAATTGCCACTACTTATAAAGAGAGCCATTGCTAAAAAAAAGAAGAATTTCATAGTCCGCGTCTCCGTTAGTTAGGAACTTTCATCGGCAGTTCTCTGTTCTTTCTTAAAAAATCTTATTATTTGCAGTTATTTTAGTGGGTTAGAATAGAAGATTCCAAGGTTTGACTTTCCGGATTGATTTTCCTCATGATTTCCATAGTGAGGATGATCAGTTACCAAATATAAGCCACTGGCACTCCATTGCTGGATTTCTTAGGGCCCTAGCCGTCGACCTCAATCAGTCGTTAAGACTACTTTTAAAAATCGGACAAAACTTTTTAAGCAGGGCTTTTCTAAAAAAGCAAAACAAACAAATCGATTCAACCAGTCGGGCCGTGATATCTCAAGAAATATTCGCAGATTTAAGCTAAATAGGAGCTAAAGATCAATTCAGCGCCTTCCAAGTGCGCTATATTTCCTACTGTCTTTCCATTTGAAGGTCTCATTGCGGAGAACCCTCAGGTTCAGTTTCCATTCTGTGGCTACGCATTTTTGGCCACTTTGATAGATCACATGAGAAGGGAGCTCCACATCTAATTTGGGAACAGAATTTTAGCACGGCTGTCTTATCTAAATCAAGTTGCCAAAAGTGGGAACCCTGCGCTGACCAACATGGCCGTTAGATACTCGGGATTGGCTGCTGATTTAATGTGAACAAGAGGCA
>CAXNGG010000080.1:0-7637 GCA_964201885.1 Oligoflexales bacterium | reverse complement strand
TGAAGATTTTCCAATTGATCATCATTAATGTGAACATGAGATAAAAATCCAAACCCGGTGTTGATGCCATAAATGATCTGCCCTGAAGCTAGCTTATCCTCGACTAAACTTCGAAATTGATCGACTTTAGCCCAAGTTTTCTCAGAGATTTCTAATTTAAGTCCAGAATTTGCAATATCCAATAACACTGCCGTTGAGAGCCAGTCTTCGCCCAATAAAAATGCGTTCATATTATCCCTTACAAGCGAGTCGAAGATCATCCATGGCTTTCTTTCGATCAGCCGCCCCATAAAATGCATTTCCTGCTACAAAAACTTGAGCCCCTGCTGAAAAGGCCTCTTTAATGGTTTCCCGATTGATGCCACCATCCACTTCAATCATCACTTTATCGTGCAGATTGCGGCGTTTGAGTTCTTGAAAAAGCATCTGAATCTTAGATGTGGTAGACGGAATATACTTCTGACCTCCAAATCCAGGATTGACGCTCATCAGCATCACGACATCAACCATATCGAGAATGGAGTCCAAAGAAGATAAGGGAGTCGCCGGATTAAGAGCGACTCCTACTTTGCATTTGGCTTCCTTAATTTGCTGGCACAAGCGGTGGGCGTGGGTGGCTGCTTCTATATGAAAAGTTAGCAAGTCAGCCCCAGCATCCAAATAGTCTCTAGCCACCAAGTCCGGATTAGACACCATAATATGCACATCAACTAATATTTTGGATTTGGCCTTGATCATTTTGACCACAGTGGCGCCAAGCGTTAACTGAGGAACAAAATGGCCATCCATCACGTCAACATGGTGCCAATCCGCTTGACAATTCTCAGCGACGCTAAGCTCAGAGGCTAGATTTAAAAAATCTGCTGACAGAATTGAGGGTGCAATGAGGGGGTTTGTCATTTTTCAGTCTTCCTCATCCATGTCAGAGATCTGGCTTCTTTGCAGCATCTTTTTACGAATTCGGCCCGATTTCAGCCGGCTCATTCTGGAGGTAAAGACTACCCCATCGATGTGGTCTAGCTCGTGTTGAAGGCATATTGCAAACAGGCCGTCAGCCTCTAAGGAGTGATCTTTTCCCCATTCATCTTTATAAACAAGTGTGACTTCTGCAGCACGATCGACATAATCATATTGTTCAGGAAAAGAAAGGCAGCCTTCTAAATACTTAGTTTTGCCCTGCTTCCTGGTTATAGATGGATTAATAAAGACAAATTTTTTGTCGTGCCAATCTCTAATGTCTTCTGGTTCTTCATTCTTACTTGGAATATGAATGACCAAAACTCGGACTAAGCGATCTACTTGATTGGCAGCAAGCCCAATACCGGCTGCCTTCTCCATGGTATCAAACATGTCGCATACAAATTGGCGAAGCTCACCATCAAAAACAGCAACCTCGTTGGCTCTGGTCTCTAGAACCTTCGCCGGCCATTCCACTACGTTTAAAATTGCCATGCCGCACAACCCCATCTATAGATTCACAAACTTAGGGGGTTATAGCACTAAACTCTCTCTTTTTACTAGGCTAATTAGATTGCGAGACAGACTCTAGTCATTCCGATAACTATAATTATAATAGCTACTTATCTTAATTTGGTCCGATCCTCGAGACTCGTTTTTGTCTCTTCGATAAGCCCCACAACGCGACCGCCGGCCCCGGCCGTCACCTCTTTGGCTTGGGCCTTCAGGGAGGAAATGTACACGTTATCTACCAAAAGGCCCTTGGCCCGTGAAAAGAGAGTGGCCCCCTTCCATTCTAGAGACAAGACAAACACCCAGCATACAAATTGAATCGTCAGCTTAATGAATATCAAAGCAAATCGTTGCATTGTTTTTCTCCGGGCTTGAAACAAGCCCTTGAACAGAAGAAGTCTGCTCAAGGGCTTGTTTGCATCAAAACTAGCTAGCTATTTTCTCGACTTCGACTTTTACTGTTTGTAGCTCTCGAGGGAGCTCTCGAGGGAGCACGACGCTGGATTCGAACATGGTCTCAAAGACTTCTTTAAAGTCTTTTACAAAAGATACTGTGAGTCGTTTCTTCACGGAAGCT
Organism: Oligoflexales bacterium; assembly: GCA_964201885.1. Taxonomy (GTDB): domain Bacteria; phylum Bdellovibrionota_B; class Oligoflexia; order Oligoflexales; family CAIMVM01; genus CAIMVM01. Next base: position 5,590 of record CAXNGG010000080.1, on the reverse strand, counting down.
GGAAGAGCCATATAGGTGGCACGGTTCTTTTCAGGAACGATGATATGCTCCATGCCTTCTCTTTGTGCAGCTAGTACCTTCTCTTTGAGGCCGCCAATCGGAAGAACTTTGCCGTGCAATGTTATCTCGCCCGTCATACAAGTCTTGGCTTTAGGCGCTTTAGAAAGTAGAGCTGATAACAGTGAAGTCGCCATAGTGATCCCTGCACTTGGGCCATCTTTTGGAATCGCTCCAGCAGGAACGTGCACATGAAGTTCGTTTCGGTTAATCATCTCATCTGTGAGTCCAAATAACGGAGCATGAGACCTAATATAGGAAAGTGCGGCTTGAGCAGACTCTTTCATGACATCTCCCAATTGTCCCGTTAAAACCAATTTAGAACCTTGACTCGGTATTAAATTAGTTTCAATAGCCAACACTTCACCGCCATACTGGGTATAAGCCATGCCTAGGGATACACCTACAGAAGGCTCGGAATGGTAGAATCCACCTTCATATTTGGAAACACCTAGAAGCTTGTGAACTAATGCGGGCGATACTTTAACAGGCCCTATCTTTTCTCCGTTTTCTTCGTCTTCTGCCAGTTTTCGTGCTAATTTGCGGCAAACTGACGCTATTTGTTTTTCCAGGTTTCTAAGACCAGATTCTCTTGTATACCCTTCAATGATCGTCTGAACGCCTTTCTTTTCGAACGAAACATCCCAACGATCTAGACCAGAATCTTTTATTTGTCTAGAGATCAAAAACTGGTTTGCAATCGACATCTTCTCATCGTGGGTATACCCAGAAACTTCGATAATCTCCAAGCGGTCACGAAGAGGCGCAGGAATGGTGTCTAGAGTGTTTGCGTTGGCGATAAATAGGATCTTAGACAAATCAAAGCCTACACCAACATAGTGGTCTACAAAGTTATGATTTTGTGATGGATCTAACACTTCTAGGAGCGCGGCACCTGGATCACCGCGATGATCGTTTCCAAGCTTGTCAATTTCATCCAGCATAATGACCGGATTCATTGATCCTGTTTTGCGCAAAGCCTGCATGACACGTCCTGGAAATGCGCCCACATAAGTTTTACGGTGCCCTCTAATATCAGCTTCATCCCGCACACCACCAAGAGAAATGCGGTTAAACTCACGCCCCATCGATCTAGCAATAGATTTTCCAAGGGACGTCTTTCCCACCCCAGGGGGTCCCACAAAACAGAGTATCGGGCTCTTAGCAGTCGGATTCAGTTTTTTAACCGCAAGATATTCAATGATTCGCTCTTTAATAGCATCCAGTCCATAGTGGTCTTCATCCAAGACTTCATTGACTCTTTTTAGCTCTAGGAAATCTTGAGTTTCAGTGCCCCAAGGAAGACTCAGAACGGTTTCTATGTGAGTTCGCGTCAAGGCGGCTTCTGAAGTTTCTTGATGCATTCGCTCTAAGCGTTTTAAGTGTCTTGTAAGTTCTTCTCTCGCTTCATCAGTCAACTTTACGTCGTCGACTTTTTTCCAGAGAATTTCCATTTCATCTTTGCCGTCAACTTCTCCGAGCTCGTTTCTTAGCACACGAATTTGCTCTCTTAAATAATGTTCTCTTTGCACTTTGCCGATTTCTTCTTTTGCCTGGGACTGAATCTTAACTTGCATCTGATAGACTTCCACTTCGCGATTCAACACATTGTGGACTTGTGCTAGACGTCGCACGGCATCATTGATTGCTAAAATTCTTTGGCCGTCTTCTACTTTAAGGCCCATATTGGCGGCGACCAAGTCGGCTAAACGACCCGGATCTTTTACATCTTCTAAAATCATTAAAATATCAGGAGAAAGTACTTTTCCTAAACTTACAACTTTTTCGAGACTTTCTCGGACGGAACGAATCATAGCTTCTACTTCCGCAGAGCTATTTCCCATTACGACTTCTTTGACATCACAAACTTCAACAATCGGACATTGGCCATTTGAAACAAGACGCTGAATCTTTGCTTTCTGAACGCCTTGAATGAGGACTTTCATGCGACCATCAGGAAGCTTTCTGGTTCGCATAATCGTACACACAGTGCCGACATCATAGACATCAAAAGGTGGCTGCAAACTGGTTTCCAAACCTTCACCAGACTGACCCGCTACTTGAAAGGCAGACAAAAAGATTTTTTTATCTTTTGCGAGGCCTTCTTCAACGGCATTGATGCACAAATCTTCACTTATAAATACCGGCACAATCATGTGAGGAAAGACCACGATGTCTTTCAGCGGAAGAAGCGGGATCTGGGTGAATTTCGATGCACTGTTAACGTCAGTAGCCATGTGAATCTCCACTTAAAAGGTATGCCTATTTTCTATTTTTGTTTTCGGCAGTCCCTTGCGGAGCCTTAATTCGGAAGGTAGGAAACAGTTGATGGGATCAACTTTGGGGAGGAGAGAGAGGCCATGGTCTACTTAAAGGCTAAAGCATTGAAATCTTCTGAGATTACACGTTTCTTACCTAATTCGACATCCTCTCACTCCGTTTAAAAAACCTTGTATACATGTCACTCGCCAGATGGAACAAACACGCTTACCATTGCCGGTCGGATGACTCGACCATTGAATGAGAAGCCTGTCATAAACACATCTTTAACGATGTCACTGGTAACTTCAGTAGACTCCACTCGCTGAATCGCTTGATGGAAGTCTGGATCGAAACTCTGCCCTGACGCTTCTATTTTTGCGAGTCCATGCTTTTCAAGGGCCTCGTAAAACTGATTGCGTATCATATCAAAGCCTTGAACGTAGGCTTTGGCGGCTTCTTCTGTAGGACTGTTCTCAAGGGCTTTGTCTAAAACATCCAGCGAAGGTAGGAGGTCTTTAAAGAGTCTTTCAAGACCGTATTTTATCGCCTCTTGCTTATCTCGCTCCATCCGCTTCCTGGTATTATCGAAGTCAGCGCGCGCTAGAAGAAGTCCATTTCGGGCCTCATCCAATTCTGCCTGAAGTTTTGACACGGTCTTCTTCATGGTCTCCAGTTCAGTGTCTGCAGAATCTTCTGGGAAGTCTTCCGTAGAGGAATCGATGGTCATTGTCTTATCCATTGGCAATGTTGAGTCTTCCATTGTTTCTTGAGTCATAATATTTACTCCCTGACCTAATATGTACATTTTCCCAGTTTCTTTAATAGTTCTCTGCTGGTAAATGTCAAGAAAGGAAACATTTATTATGACCTACTTAATCATTCTACCAAGGCTCTAGAGAGAGTGTATAGGAAGATAATACCTAGGTGCGTTGTCTAAATCGGCGGGTTGCGCCGCTCTGTAACTCCCCAAATTCACTATATTTTATAAATTGTTTGACAGCCTTTAGGACTACTGCTAATTATCTGCCTCCACAATGATTCAGTCTGTTTTAAGAACAGTGAGTAGTGTTCTCTAAACTTGGATGGGTTGTGAAATTGTTAGTGAGCTATTTGGTTGGCTTTAAAATAAATGGTTAATTTCGGGAGTATAGCAGTGGAAAACACACAGGCCGTAGAAAATGCAACTTTAGTGAATCGTGCCGTTGAAGCTTCAAGTCTTAATGGTGCTGCGTTGGATGTGGCAGGAAATGCTAGCATCATGGATTCAGAACTGGTAACAAAGCTAGATAGTTACTCTTTAGAATCCATAGTTGAGCTTAAGATCTCTCGATTCTTAGACCAAATTGGCACCTACTACCCAGAAAGCCTACATGCACTTATCATGCGTAAGTCTGAGAAGCCACTTTTAGCTCAAATCCTTCGCCGTACGGGTGGCAATCAGGTTCATGCCGCAAGAATTCTTGGCATCAACCGCAACACCCTTCGCAAGAAAATGAAAGTTTACGGTATTTAATTGATACCTCAATGTACTGATCAAGAAGTCCCAAATGGGGCTTCTTTTTTTAAGTCCGCTCAACTGTCTAGAGCTAACCCACAGCGCCAGCTAGGACGGCTAGAGTGTCAAAATTTGGTTTCTCTGACAAAAATTTTTTGCCAGCATGCCAATCCAAAAGCAAAGTTTTTGCCTCCGGGAAACGTGATTTAAATTTAATAAGTCCCCGTTCAGATTTTCTTCTACCTGACTTTACTTCGACGCCAATAATGATCCAATTTTTTTGACTACAAAATCCACCTCATCATTACCCTCCCGCCAATAGAAATCCCCCCCCCCAAGTCGATCAAGATGAGCTCCGACGGCAACTTCTAATAGTCTGCCTTTCCATTCAGGCTCTTTGTCTATGTCATTTGGATCCGAAAAGGCATGTACGAGGGCAGGAGCCAAAGGCAAAATCTTTGGACTCGACGATTTTTTTAGGATGGGTTTTGTCGAATACTTTTCTAGAACCTTAATGAGAAAGCCGCCTTCCAACACGTTTAAATAGTGTTTGATAGTTGCCGCGTTGCCTCTGTCTTGTAATTTCCCGAGGAGCTTTTGGTATGAGATCTCCTGTGCTGGATAGCCCATCACAAGTTCAAAGAGCTGTTTTAGCAAAGCCGGCTTTTGCAGATAAAGATCTAAAAGTTTAGAACTTACCCAATATTCGCTGAAAACATAGGGAAATATCTTGAGAGGCGCAGCACGTCAGACTTGAGACCCTGCAGCTTAGCTGGATATTCTACCAAGAAATAGTCGACCATTCCGTACCTATTTAAATAGTGTTTTGAATTAATGGACTCCCCTACTTTCAACATTAAGAAAGTAGCGTGTTGATTTCAGATTGCCAGTTTTTATAAGAGCACCTAGGGCAACCAGCTCTTGCAGGTCCCTGGTAGATGTCGCGCGTGATGTTCCCGTGATCGCGACATAATTTTCGGCACTCAAGCCTCCCTTGAATCCTTCCAGCCCTTCGCGGAACATGCGTTCCACCACTTTGGCTTGCCTAGGATTAAACTTGTCCACTAACCGGTCATAGAGTCTCGTCTTCTCAATCAAGAAGTCTATCATTCTCAAGCTATAGGATTGGGCCTCCAATACGGTCTTAGCGAAATAAACTAGCCAGTCCGTGATTTCCATACCTTTATTGTTACGTTCCAGAGCATGGTGATAGGCTTTACGCTTTTCTTGAATGATATGGGAGAGGGCAATCAAAGTTGGCTGTCCAAGGCCTTGGGAAAGTGCTTTTTCTGCCAGCACCCTTGCCATACGCCCATTTCCATCTTCGAACGGATGGATCGCCAGATCTTAAAATTCAAAGGTTAATGATAACCAAAGAATCAAAGCCATTTCTATCCTTTCATAAGGTTATGAAATGACACAAAGTTTGGCAAATAGGCGAGCTGCACAGTGCCCTGGCTGCCGTGGCGGTTTTTTCCAAAGATAATTTCTGCTTTGCCCGCGTCTTCAGAATTGGGATTGTAGTACTCATCTCGATAGACAAATAAAATCATATCCGCATCTTGTTCTAGAGATCCAGATTCCCTAAGGTCGGAGGACTTGGGGCGTTTATCAGGCCTTGAATCAGGACCACGATTGAGCTGAGCAAGGGCGATAATGGGCACACTGAGCTCTTTTGCTAAATTTTTAAGGTTCATTGAAATCTCTGAAACCTCACGCTCTCTGCCTTCCCGCTTCGTATCTGAAGACCCGCTTAAAAGCTGGAGGTAATCGATA
>CAXNGG010000079.1:0-7650 GCA_964201885.1 Oligoflexales bacterium | reverse complement strand
CTGAGAATCGTCTCTCAATCTGGCCGTGGGGGATCTGAGCCAGCAAGTCGGGCTGCTTTATGCCAAGAGCAGTAAAAGATGACTCCATTATTTTTAAGACTTTTTCTAACCGTTTAGACTCTTGTTTTTGATTGGCGTCACGCAAGTGAAAACAGACGTCCCGTCCTAAGGTCCAAAATTGATCCCAGCGTGCTTTGGAATAAAGCTTAAAGGCGACCTGTGAGCTCTCGCCTACGAGCCCATTGATCTGTCGTTCTTCCATGCTGCGGTGCAGCAGAAGGGCTCTCCATGGGTTTTGCGCAAAGGAAGCTCGATAACAGGAGGCTTGACCAATGTGGGGCAGAGCAGCTTGATCAAACAGCTTGTCTAATAGTGATCTTAAGGTTTGCTGCAGGTCTTCACCGCCTACAGATTTCCAATAAGATTCGACACTTTTTAAAGATACTAGCCATCTTTCAGGATCCCATGCCATAATGTCAGGTGAGATTTCAGAGAGACGAGTCCTCTCGTGGGTTCTTGTGTGATGAAGTGAAACAACCATAAAGGGGCCACTGAGGTACATAATGAACTCCTTATACCATACATGAATATGGTACAGGCGAAATTCTCCCCTGTCAACTCCGCAGCCAACTTTTTTATCGGCTGGGTTCCAAAGTGACTTTAAAAGAGCGCTCATTATGCTTTAGAAGCGCCGCATCAGGGCCGCTGGGGCTTACGCTTACCTTATGCCGTATGGTCGGATGAACAGATGAAATCGCCACATTTTGATTTTGAAGGATGATGAGAGATTTTTCTTTACGTCTTGCAATCTGTGATAGAAAAGCTTGATCTTCATTGGAAAAAATGACGCTATCAAGGATGATTAGAGGAAAAATATCAGAAAAAAATACTTCTTTTAATTCTGTGAGGGGGCTAGATGAGTAGGAAAAATAGAGTTTGGAAAGATCAACTCCTCGAGAGGCCCAAGAGCTTGCAAGTATCTGAACGCTTTGGAGGCCCATAACCCATAAAACGCATTGTCTATTCTTCTGTTGACTCACAACCCACTTCAAGAGGATCTCCCGAACTCGACTTCCTAGAGAGCCTGTCCAGAGGCTTACGCCAGGGAGGGGCAGTCCTCCCCCTAAAAAAAGATCAAGAGTCTCATCGCCAGATGACAAAAAGCTATCACGAGCCATGGCAGAGGCTAAGTGAACATGATTCCATATGGGATGAGACATGATTAATCTTTAATGAATTAGAAAACTCTTTGTAAGCCGACCACTCGTCCCACAATTTCAAAGGGGTCTGTTATCAGACTAAAATCTGGGTTTTCTGGTTTTAGGGCCCATTTTCCTCTTGATTTAGCGAGTCGCTTTACGGTGGCATCGCCGTCAAGGCGCGCAATGACAATATCCCCCAAATCAGCTACAGGCGTGCTTTCTACAATAAGCCAGTCTCCATCTAAAATACCTGCCCCGGTCATCGAGTTGCCGGTTGCAGCCAAAGCAAAAAGAGTGTTGGCCATGCCCTTTTTCGCCTTGCCGCTTTTTGAAACAAGAGTCTTGGAAACCAATAGAGTTCCCACTTTTTCTTCAATGGCTAGAATAGGATTTCCTGCTGGTACTTGGCCTAATTTGGGAATTTGAAAAAAATCATCAGTTGCTGGCTTAGAGACCCCTAACAGTTCTTCTGCTTTTTCCGTGAGTCTTAATGCGCGCGAGAGGTGTTTCTCAGGCACTGATAAGAAGCCTTTCTTTTGAAGCAACTTCACCACATCTTGTGCGGATCCAACAGCGCTGTAATCCATCTCATGAGCCAATTCTCTTAAAGTTGGGCTAGAGCCGCGCTCTTCTAAAAAAGAGCGAAAGCATTTTAGGGCTTTAAATTGAGCAGTGGTTAGATCTATAGTTTCCATGTGAACCTCCATATGTCTTGCAATGGAATCGACTATATCCCGTACTTTCATACGGTTCAAGAGTTTTTTGACGCTCCCTGTACTTCGCCTAGCCTCAGGCTATAAAGCCATTTGCACGTCGTCAGAAGCCTTTGGCGAAAAGCTGTTTAGTCTCGATGGCTTAGGCTGCGGTCCCCGGCCTCTCAAAGGTAGGTTCACAGTCAATTAACATCGAACTCTCAATTTCATTTATAAATGGAAATATCAAGAGATGCCTGCAGACTCATGATCAAGTTTGGTGCGCCACGAGGTGCACATTTGACAGCGGTTTAAAATCCCGTCGGGTAAGCGTCGACCCACCACACCGGCATGTGATCGACCTTTGGTTTGAAAGCACCGTCAAGAAGCATTGCAAAGGAAAAGTAGCCATCTTCAGGTACTGCGACGCTCTGGTCATTTGTTGTCAATATAGATCCGATGCACCCCGAGTCCATAAAGGACTTGGACGCCGCCTAACGAGAGATGGACTAAAACTTAACGAAGACAAGCCGCGAATGGTCAGCTTCTCCAAAGAGAAGCAAAACCGCGGGATAAAGCAAGAAAGTTTCGATTTTCTGGGTTTTACCTTCTTCCTCGGCAAGTCAACCAAGGGATTTGTTGTTCCCAAGCTGAGAACGAGTCGCAAGCGACTCATTAGTAAAATCGTTACCTCCTGGATGAGGACCAATCGGAGCAGGAAAAGACTTCCTGATTTATGGAAAAATTTCTGCGCGAAAGTAAGAGGTCACTTAGCCTACTATGGGGTGTCCTCTAATCAACGAAGTGTATCTGGCTTTATGCTCGCAGCTACACGGACTCATGCAGCGAGTGCTCGGATTCCTACCTGTTTTATTGAATCAAAACCAACCGCAGACAGACCTTTATTTTGAAAATACAACCTGGCGAAGCCCAAAGATGGACAGGAAAGGTCACAGCTTGTGAATCACCGCTAAAAGGCTTGCAGTGGGTATCGCTCGCGGAACCTTTACTCAAGATAAAGAGCGCAGCACTCGGATCCTCTCTAAAAGAGGCGGATGAGAGTGGTAGAATGCAGAATAAATAGGGTGCGAGAGAGGCATTGCATGACTGGTCTCCCGAAGTTTTAACAGAGCATTTACAAGCTCTTCGGAGCTTTCATGGGTCTTTGCAAATCTATCCGCAGCAAACTCATTGCGTCTACTGATCCAAGCGGACAAAGGTTGAAAATAAAATTGAATCAGACCAAACCAGAGAGAGAAGACAACTAACGCAGCGTGATAAGAGACCTGGTGAAATCCTAAAGCTTCATAAAAAGGTAGAAGAGGCAATGCTTTCGACAAAAGAAAGAAAGAAACACCCATCATGGCGATGCCGCGCAAAAGGCTCCAACGAACATGCTTTAACTTAAAATGACCCAGCTCATGCGCCAAAACAGCAGACACTTGTGTTGGAGTCATGGCTAGAACTAAAGTATCAAACAGCACGATTTTCTTCTTCCCAAAGACTCCTGTGAAATAAGCATTTCCGTGGGAGCTTCGTTTCGAAGCGTCCATGACAGAAACATCGCCGGCTGGAAAGTCAACGCGAGCAGCAAGCGCTTGAATTTTATCTTTGAGTTCGCCTTCCGGGAGGGGCTGAAATTTATTAAACAAGGGGGCTAAAAAAGATGGGAAAACCCACGCTAGAAAAATACTAAAAAAAGCGACTAAGGCCCATGCCCAAATCCACCACCCATCACCCAGACGCTCCATCACCCAAATGAGGCCTGAAATTAAAAGCCCGCCAAGAAGAATACCAAGAATTGCACCCTTCAGTACATCAACAAAGAATCCCTTTAGCGTTTGACGGTTAAAACCGTGTCTTTCTTCAATTACAAACGTAGAATACAGACTTAAGGGCATACTTAAAAAAGAACTTAAAATGGAAAGAGAAGCAAAGAAAACGAGGGCGTGAGAAATATTTCCGGTCCACAGTCGATGGGAAACTTGCAATGACCACTCATCCAGCAAACCAAAACCTCCGACATACCAAAAAATCGAAAAGGCCAAAAGAGACAACCAAGAAGATAGGAGCCCAAAAGACTGTTTGTCTTTTGAATAAGAACTAGCCTTTTCTAAGTCTGAAGTTGATATCCCTAAAACTTCAGAAGCTTCCTTTTGACGTGCAGGACTTTCAAAATATTGGCGATTCATTAAAGACAGAATGGTTTCCATCAATTCCTGAATACAACGAAATATCCAAAATACAGCTACCAACATAAAGCCGCCCCAATAATCAAGTGATTTAAGTATAAATTGATGCGCTAAGAATTACATAAAAACCGCGAAGCTGCAGCTCAAATCTTGACATAACTTAGGTTTACATAGGTTGAGTCATTAAAAATGGGCGTAGGGCTGCTTTCTTTTTGTCGGATAGTGTTGCCGGATAGCTAATGAATGCCGACAAAAAGAATTTGTGCTTGCCAATGAGTGCAACATAAGAAATCGAAAGCGATGGAAAACTGGCTTTTATCATTCGCTACTGAGAGATCGCATGTAACCAACGTAAGTAGCCTCTGCAGCGTCTGTCTAAATTTGGCGCATAGATTTCTTTGTGCAAAATTTAGACCTTGTTTACGGCAGGAGTTAAATCGACTAAATTAGATCAGAGGTTGTGATAGCATTACTAAATTGGGCAGTAAATATGCAGCGACTCGTGTAGAATGTAAAGGTATCGTCGGTTCAGAGACAATGAAAAGCAATGCCCCGAAGAAAGAGCCTTTAGGCGAGCGAATCTGAGGATGGCAAGTCGGAGATAAGAATGAGTCAAGAAGTCGGGTCACTCAAAGTAGTAATTATTGATGATCATGAAGTGGTTCGAGAAGGGCTAGTGATTGTCATCAACAGCCAGCCCGACATGGAAGTGGTGGGCGAGGCAAACACCGCAAAAGAGGGTCTCGAGCTCATTCGAAGAACGAAGCCTAATCTCATCATTACGGATGTTTCTTTGCCTGGGGAAGATGCTTTCGAATATACAAAAGAGTTTCGTTTGGCAGCGCCGGGAGCTAAAGTTATATTTCTTTCAGCATATACTACTGATTTTAACTTGGAAAGAGCCATCAAATCTGGCGGTGCCGGTTTTATTGCGAAGTCTGAGCCTTCCTTAAAAATTGTGACTGCACTAAGAGACGTCTTTAGTGGGAGCTCTTACTTTTCCTCTGAAGCTGCGGAAAGAATTGTTAATTTGCCACATAATCAAGTGGAATTGGGCAAAGTGGTTGTAAAGCGTGAGCTCTTGAGCCCTAGGGAGCTTGAGGTTTTATGTAGTGTCGCCAAGGGACAAACCGCAAGAGAAATTGCAAAATCTTTAGGTATTAGTTCCAAAACAGTGGAGCGTCATAAGTCTAACATCATGGCAAAACTCGGCATTCACACACAGGTCGATTTGACCAGATACGCGATTCGAGAAGGCTTAATTCCTGCTTGATTTAAGTTTGGGGTACGTTTTCTTTCCAGGTGTTTGGCGCAAGTTGTCAAACACGCCTAGCTCGCCTTGAGACATGCAGCAATCTTACTTTGGATTTATAAAATGATAAGTCCAGACGAAAGTGACCACTTTACAAGTTCATTTTGATTTTTAACACCGATTTTGCTCATAATATTGGACTTGTGGGCATCGATGGTTTTGTCAGCTAAATTAAGGATTTTCGCCACCTTTTTAACAGAATGACCTTGAGCTAGAAGTATACAGATTTCTTCTTCGCGCGGAGTTAAAAAGGTAGGTGCCAGCCTGGAATCAAAAGAGACTTCTGGCATTTCTGCTACTTGTAATAGAAGTTTAGAAAACGATCCTAAATTTTGAAGTTTTTCCCAAGTACCCTGAATTTGCAATTTAGAAACGCATTTAAACAGGGATTCTGAGAAATTTCCGGAAATAAGGATCACTTTCAAGTGAGGGCGAATTTTTCGGATTTTAGGGATAAAGTTTAGGATGTAGCTTGAGTCCAAATAAATGTCCGAAACTAAAATGTCCGCATCATTCGTTTCAAACCATTCCAGGCACCCGCTCATCTCTAGAAATGTGGAAACCACGTTGAAGTCGTCTAAAGACTCTACTTGTTCTTTTAAAGCAGAAAGGATCACTTCATGATCATCAACGATAACAACTTTAGTGGTCATAAATCTCAAAAAAAAAGTGCACCCAAAGAGTACTATTAAGTATACTCTTAAATAGCTATTCGAGCATAAGGGCAATTACCCACTAACGCTTCTTTTTTGCAGTTTTTAAGGCATGTCTGATACCGGCAATAAGTACGTCAATTTCCGCAGAAGAAATGTCAAAAACGGGAGTAAATCTTAGGGAGTTGATCCCCCCATGGATGACTCCGATGCCATTCTTTCGCATGACAGTTTCAATGCCGTCCCAACCGACAACGTCGAAAAATTCCCCATTGATTTCGCAAGATACAAGAAGACCTGTTCCTTGCACACCCGTGACAACGCCAGGAAACTCAGACATGAGTCCTCGTAGTTTAGTCACAAACTCGCCACCCCGGTGGCGGATGTTTAACCTAAGACCTTCCGTCATATTATCTAAAACGGCGCAGGCGGTTTCAAGTGCCTTGGGGTTCGCAGTCATAGTGTTGCCGTATATACCTTTAGCATAAAGGGCAGACACTCCTGGAGCCATGGCTAGGACGGAGAGAGGGTATTGGCCGGCATTCAAGGCTTTGGAGAAAGACTCCAAGTCGGGAGCCTCCAGGTTTTCAAAGCCAGGATAGTCACAAATGGAAAGGTAGCCTTGAGCCCTTATTCCAGCTTGAATGGAATCCACAACGAGCAAAGTGCCCATCTTCTTGGTCAGCTCTCGAGCTGTTTTAAAGAACTCGGGAGTTGCAGCTAGTCCTGGATTTCCTTCTCCCATTACCGGCTCCATGAACATCAATTCAAAAAAAACACCATTTTGGTCTGCTGCTTCAAATGCTTTTTTAAGCCCTTGAACATCATTAGGCTCAACAAGCACTAGGTTGTCTAACCCCCTAAATGAAGCTAGATTTTTTTCATAACTTCGGCGAGAGGAGTCGCTTGCCTGGGCGGGGCGTTCGGTTCTTCCATGGAAGCCGCCTTTTAGCGCGAGAAACTTAATTTTTTTACCTTCGTGAATAGCGCCTTTTGACGTCAATTTTTCAGCATTAACATCTGAAATTCGTGTGGCGACGGTCATCGACTCAGAACCTGAATTCATAGCGATAAAATGGCTATAAGGGTGCCTAAGCGCGGCCGAACGGCGTTGACCAATTTCAGACTGCATTTTCTCTATAAAGCGGAGTTGGGTAAAGCTTGCCGTCATGATGTTAGCCATCACATGCTCTTTGGCCAAAACTTTCAAGACAAAATCGGGTGAATGACCAGACCCTAACATTCCGTATCCGCCTGCATCATAGATCACAGCACCACAAGTTGTGACTATCCAAGGGCCCTTAGCAGACAAGGCGAGATAAGGGTTAATGGCATCCGGCGCATAGAAATTTACAAAGTTTTTTTGAGTAAAGGTAATGAGTTCCTTCTCCGACATCTTAAAATGGGTTGGATAGGGCAACTTCCATTCCGAGAAATTTGCCTCCGCAGATTTGATGGCATAGCCAAGTCGGGGATCAGACTTTAGGAACTGTTGGATGGTCTCATCTGACAATCCAACCGTCAGCTTCTCTCCAGTTTCTTGGCGTATTTTTTGAAGAATCTCTAGCATTTCGGCAACCTTTATCGCATGAGAAGGGG
>CAXNGG010000078.1:0-7769 GCA_964201885.1 Oligoflexales bacterium | reverse complement strand
GGGGGAACTTCAACACCTACGTTAGGGTCTGAAGGTTTCGGTGCTTCCGCGACTGGCGGCACCGTGGCCTTTGGGAGGGTGCCTTGATTGGTGGATTTTCGCACTCCGTTTGATTTGCTACACGCCGTTAGCAGCATGAAGCTTAAATTTACGGACAGCAAATTTACGGTTACCCACAGCAGACCAAATTTTCTGAAAAAACAGCTCATCGTAGTCTCCAGATGAAAAGCTCCCTTTAAAGGGGTTTCAAAAGACTCTATCGGCGCTCCCTTTTAAAAATAAAAGGCCACGGCTTTTTTCCTGAAAATAGGTAGTAATTTTAGTGGTTTGTGCAAAACGCTTGCCATCCGTCAGCTTGTTCCTGAAGCTTGGAAAGGCTTGATTCCCCAATCCAATCTAGGGGGCGGCGGCTGAGTTTTAATTCGTTGAGCCTTCGATTGTATTTTTGAGCGGCCCGTGAGGAAGGAGGGCCCTCAGGTTTCTTTGTATTTTGCACCATGGATACCCAAAGAGGTATGGCGCGGGCAAAAGCAAAATCAACGATCAGAGAAAACTCTAACGCCTTTTCAGAAAGCCATAAGCGATCCACACCTTCTACAAAAAGGATGTCACAGGTACTGTCGAGGGGATAGAGATCTGTATCTTTAAAATGTAAAAATCTGATGACCTTTGTTTTAAACCCACCTTGCCAAGAAGCTACGGCTGCAATCGTCCACAGGGGGCTAGGGCCAGAGACTGGGTGGCTCATCATATAGCCTTTTTGGGGGGATGAGAGCCATTTTTGAATAAATTCTTTTTGTTCGGAGGAAAGAGAAGGCGAGAGAGCACTGTTATATTCAGACCTGTAGGACTCAAATATCACTTTAGAGTTAGAAAACCTTTTTTCTAAATCACACCGGCTTACATTTCGATTTTGATCAACCCTACAACCGCTTCCCTGGCAGCAGGTAAGAATGGAAACATCTTTTTCAAAGTCTACCTTAAATTTAAGTCCTAAAAGCGGGTCAGGTCCATGCTTAAGGGCGGCACTTTCAAACAAACAGGGGGTCAAGCTTCACCCTTCATGCGGCGGTAATTCTGGCCGGTTAGCTCGAGTTTTAGACAGCCTTCCAAGAGCCTGGAATAAATTCTCGATCCCACTCGAAGTTCCAGGGGGCCAAAAACATCAGGGGAAAAACCCGCGTTTTCCCCAGTTGTTTGAGTGAGATCCATGACCGTGGCTTTTGTGGATTCCTTCAATTGATAATTGGTGGTGGCAACAATAGGCTTTTCTTGATTGTAGCGTCCCATGACAAGCTGATCGATGATGGTGAGCTCAAATTCAGTATTTCGACCTTTTCCCAGCTCATCAATAAAAAGGACGTCTACTTCGATGAGAGGTCTAAGAATCTCTTCATCAGACTCTTTGCGCGAATAAGCAGCCTTGATTTGGGCTAGTAATTGAAAGAAATCAACAAAGCGAACCGTGTAGGATTTTTCGGCGATTTCCCTGGCAAGACTGGCTAGCAAATAGGTCTTTCCTACCCCAACTGGACCTGAAAGGATGATGCTAGAGTTTTGATCTAAGCGGAAGTCTTGGCTCCATTTGTCGAGACTATCTCGAATCTTGACACCATTTCCCGTAAAGTTTCGAAAGCCTTTTAGTGTGGCCTCAGCGTACCGAGCGGGAATCGTCGCTTCGTTAAGAATCGCCGCAATTCGCGAAGGAATGGGTTTCTTACAAGACCTTGAAACGCCCCCTTCATAAGTCTTCATCATGGCACCAAAGCAGGTCGGGCACGTCTTAACACATTGGCAAATCACGGCAGAAAGCCACGGCCCTTTGCGCTCCGTGATGTAGCCCTTGCCGCCGCAACAAGATTTATCATATTCCAGAGCGCATTTATCTCTAACTGTAGGAAGTTTTACCTCAGTCGTAAGTGCATCGGAAAGTCTTAATCTCGACATAGGATGTCCTTTTAAATAGACCCATTTTCGGAACGTCTCTACCAAGTTATCGGGAATGAAAAAGCAAATAAAAGATCATCAACGTTCCATAACAGCTACCTGCTACCTGCTACCTGCTACCTGCTACCTGCTACCTGCTACCTGCTACCTGCTGCCTGCTGCCTGCTACCTGCTGCCTGCACGGAAACATGATTCCTAAACGTTTCGTCTACAGCTTTTTGGGAGATGCCGAGTACAGACTCAAACATTTCTTATCTTTTTGACAAAAGGCTAGGGCTTTTTTACGGGCTTCCGCGCCGTTTGTTCCTAGATCTTGGATGACAGAGGCTACCCGCTTGTGGGCGGAACCATTGCGGCCATCAAACCGATCACTTTGGTGAGTGGCTTCAGTAAAAAACTCAGCAATAGTAGCTGCGATTTTGGTGTCGGACTTTTCTAGAATTTTGGCTTTTAAGGCCACATCTTTTGAAATCCATTGGAGTTTGGTAGCTGAACCCTTTGAGGATATTTTAGCCTTTTCGCTCCATTCTAAGGCTTTGGCTTTGGCTTTATTTCCAAGTGTGTTTTCTAGGGAAGACAGCATCGACTCAAAATACCAAGGTGTTTTAGCGCCTGGGATTTTAGACTCTAGGAAAGCGACAGCATCTTTGGGCCCCGAGAGCTGCTCGATGATTGACGCCACTTCAGGATAGGTGGAAGCCATTTGATGACTCGAAGTTGTAACTTGTAAAATGGAATCCATGATTTGCTTGGACTCTTGACGTAAGTTTTGGACATTAGCCGAGGGCGCCATGCTCTCTAAATCTAAGTAGCTATGGAGGGCCATGGCGCGCTCACTTGGGGCACGAGCAGGGCTGGTAGCCAAATCTTTAACATAAGTTACGAGTCTTAGCCTGACGCGCTCTTTGTTTTCTGGTCTTAAACTTTCCATCTTCTTTTGTGGCTCGTTCATCAAGGCATTACGGGCTGCATCCATAGTCAATCCTGAAGCTAAAATTTGCTCTAGGATCGCATCTTCGTTGGCTTTAAAAGACTCTTTAAGAGTGGATTTCTCTTGAAGGGAGCTGTCCCAGAGTCCAGCGGCAAAAGTAGCTTTACCAACAGGAAAATCGGAAGGGCAAAGACGCCACGACTTTTCCATGAGTTTCTCCGTTGCCTGGTCATCAAGGCCAAGGGCCCCCGGATCGATGTAAGTTGTTGCTAACGTCTGCCAATCTTCTAAAGAAAGTTTGGGTTGCTTGCTCTTAAGGTTGGAAATCAAGGATTTTACGTTTTTCCCTGAAGCAACGGCAGAGCCGATGGCAGCTTTAAACTCAGCGAAATCCATGCCGGAAGAAAACCTAAAGAGTTCCGTTCCTTTTGGGTCCATGAGAACTACAGTGGGGTAGCCAGAGACTTTTAGTTTTTCGCCCCAGGTTTGAGCACCTTCCGAATCACCATCTAGGTAAACCATGATATATCGGCTCGCAAATTGCGGAAACTCAGAATGGGAAAAGACCTGATCTTTAAGATCATTGCAAGGCGGGCACCACTCGGCTCCCCAGTAAAGGATCATGTGTTTTTGCTGTTTTGCGGCAGCAGCAAAGGCTTCGGTGACGCTCCCTTGAAACCAATGCTTTTGTTCAGGAGAAACTTCTTTGGAGGCCAGAGTCACCTGGGGTTTTAATTCTACCCCATGGGAAACCATAGAGTGTGCTAGGAAGCTCAAAGCAAGGATCATTTTTGGCGCGTTCTGTTTATATTTCATATTCATAGTCTCTCTAATGTTTGGACGATTTTTTAGCTTTGATATTTAGAAACTCAACAAACAGGGAAAAGGCCATCGCAAAATAGATGTATCCTTTGGGGACCTCAAAGTGCAAGGACTCGGCAACCAGCATGGTGCCAATCATAATTAAAAAGCTCAAGGCCAATATTTTTATGGAAGGATGCCGCTCGACAAAGTTTGCAATGGACTTGGCGGCTAAGAGCATCACTCCTAAGGCGATAATATTGGCTAGAACCATAATTGTCAGATTATGGGTCATGCCGACGGCCGTAATGACCGAGTCCAAGGAGAAAACAAGATCCATGATTAAAATTTGAACAATTACGCTCCAAAATGCTTTCCCGCCAACGCCCTGAGGAGACTGATCGGCGGCGCTTTCAAGCTTATCATGAATTTCATGGGTGGCTTTATAAATCAAAAACAGGCCACCCACCATAAGAATCAGTCCTTTTCCCGAGAGACCAAAATCGAAAATAGTAATAAAAGGCTGGGTTAGAGTTACAAGCCAAGCTGCAATAGATAAAAATCCAAGCCGCAACACAGCAGCACCGCCTAAGCCTATTTGACGTGCCTTGTCCTGGAGGTTTTGGGGAAGCTTTTCCACGAGTAGAGATAAGAAAATGATGTTGTCAATGCCAAGAACGATTTCCATTGCGGTCAAGGTTAACAAACTAGCACCTAGTGCGGTATAGGATTCCATAGCAGGCCCTTTATTCTATTTAAAAATTGGCTGGCATAAAGGGTGGAAGTGTAGCAAATTATCGACAAATGAAAAGCTCTCCTTTTTCGTGGATCGGACTCGTAGAGCTTTTGGCAAAATTCGGCAATATCCGCAATATTTGGCAATATAAAAGAAGAGGCGTCTATGGATATGGAATCAGGCGGAAAATCATACCATCATCACGATTTACGAAAGACACTGATTGAAAAAGGCCGTGAAGAACTTATAGCTACAGGTGTCCACGGAATGAGTCTAAGGCAGGTTGCCCGCCGATCGGGTGTAAGCCATACTGCTCCCTATCGACATTTTAATGACAAATCAGAACTGTTGATGGCGATTGCCAAAGACGGCTTCGATCAGCTGCGAGAAGTGATCAAAGAGGCACGGCTGGCTGGAAATGCGATCCAACAGCTTAAGGCAGCAGGCAAAGCCTATGTAAAAATGTTTTTGATGCATCCAGAGACTATGCAGCTCATGTTTGGGGGTGTCTTAAACGGCGCCACGGGGCTTGATGAATTAGAAAAAGCAGGGCGCGATACGTTTCAGCATTTAGAAGAACTCATGGCGGAAGGAGTCCAAATGGGATTTTTTCAGTCAGATGTTTCCACTAAAGAAATGGCTTTAACGGCTTGGTCAACCACCCATGGGCTTGCCATGCTGCGATCCGCAAATCAGTTGTCACACACGTGGCATACGGAAGAAGAAGTTGTAGATGCCGGTGAGATTGTCTCACGAGTTCTTCTAAGCGGCATTTTGAAGCGTTCTTAATCCCTAACCTCCCCCCCCCCTCATCCCACTGACGATAGCTGGGATGAATTCAATTTTCTGGAGAAACTATGCAGCCACTTTCCCACCATTGGGCCGACATTACCGCCGTGAAAGTCATTAAAAGCCGTGGCACCGAACGCGACTCCTACACATTAGCTTCAGGCATTACGCCTTCAGGAATGGTGCACATTGGCAATTTTAGAGAAGTCTTGACCGTCGACTTGGTGGCGAGAGCTCTTCGCAAGGTAGGGAAAAAAGTTAGATTTATTTATAGCTGGGATAACTTTGATACTTTTAGAAAAGTCCCTAAAAACGTTCCCGATCAAGAAGCTTTTGTAAAGTACTTGAGAGCTCCTATTGCCCGAATCCCTGATCCATGGGGAGAAGCTGAATCCTACTCGGCTGGTCGCATTCATATTTTTGAGAATGAATTAAAAGCTGTAGGGATTTATCCCGAATTTATCTACCAAGAAAAAAAGTATTCAGCCGGAACTTATGCGACACAGATCAGACAGGCCCTCGAGGGTATTGATAAGATCAAAGCGGTCTTAAATTCCCACCGAACCACTCCGCTGGGAGAGGACTGGCTTCCTACGTCCATTTATTGTGAATCCTGTAACAAAGATGAAATGGTCTACGAAAAGTATTTAGGGGAGTGGAGTTATTCCTATAAGTGTGCGAGCTGCGGACATGAGGCGGTTACGGATATTCGTGAGACCAAAAACTTGAAGTTAGCTTGGCGGGTTGATTGGCCCATGCGCTGGGCATTTGAAAAAGTGGACTTTGAGCCAGGTGGCAAAGATCACTCCTCCCAGGGCGGATCCTTCGATACCGCTAAAGACATTGTGAAAGCTGTTTGGGGCTCAGAGGCACCTACCTATTTGCAATATGACTTTGTGATGATCAAAGGCGGTGCAGGCAAGATGTCCTCCTCTTCAGGGGAGCTTTTCACTTTGAGCCAAGTTCTTTCCGTTTACGATCCCATGATTGTGCGTTGGATCTTCGCAAATCAGCGTCCCAATACGGACTTTTCATTAGCATTCGATGAAGATGTCATCAAAACTCACGAAGAATTTGATAGGTCAGAAGCCCTTGCTTTTTCCGAAGCGGTCGATAATGGCGGCAAATGGCAGCTCAATCGCCGCACCTATGAACTTGCTTGTGTAGAAGATAAGATGCCAGAGCGGGCTCCTTATCGCCCAGGGTTTAGACAACTTTGTGATAGACTGCAAATTTCCGACCGTGATGTTGAGAAAACTATGAATCGCTATTATAGCTCTTTTATCAAATCAGAGGCCGATAGAGCTGCTTTCTTAATTAGGGCAAACTGCGCTTGCCAGTGGCTTGCTACCTATGCGCCCGAAAGCTTCGTGTACTCCCTTCACCCCTCTCCGGTGCCTGTCACGATGAATGACAAACAGTCCCAAGCTGTTGAGGCTTTAAAGCAATGGCTTGGAAGCGCTAACTTAGACAACATGGAACTCAAAGCGATCAACGAAGAGATTTATGAAAAAGTCATTCATGCTGTCGACGCCGACCCCAAAGAAGTATTTACAGCGGTGTACCAAAAACTTATCGGTCGAGACCAGGGTCCAAGACTTCCTTTATTTTTAAAGGAAGTTGGGAAAGAGCGAGTTTTAGCGCTTCTGGCCCATTAAACTCAAAAGTCTACTCTCTTTGTTGCTTAGGAGATCTAAGTCTCAAAGAGGTGTCGAACTTGGAGCTGAAGATCGAACTCCTCTAAATAGTTTGCTTTTGACAAGGTGCTCTCAAGGCGGGGAGCGGAAAGTTAGTTGCATGCTCGAAACGCCAAAGGCTTTAGGCCCTGCGATGGACAGAGGATTCACAAGTTTAAATTTTTGACTATTTCTTGGTGCGCTCCCTTCGATTTGATTTCTATGCTAGGGAGCTTTTTTTTATTGTGCCGCTTTTGTGTTTGGGTGGTCATATGTTGATCGGCGAGATAAATGCGTTGTTCGACGTTGAAGTATTGTATTTGAATTCACAGGATTTTTTCCGGCCTGTCTAGGATTTTTATAGGATCCCATTGTGGTTCTACTGAGCTTTTCGTCCATCTCTGGTATTGGCAGCAATTTTTTGTTTTTGATGTGGGAATGAGCCTGCAAAGCTTGAATTTACTGGTTTGGGCTCGTTTCATTTGGCGATGTACACTCAAAAATTCTCCTTACCCCTAGTTCTCACTGAGGTCAGCCCCCAAACCTGTAACAGTCTGTTATCACAAGAAAGCACATGGGTTTTGGCACTAATAGACGTCGATGTTCTATAAAAGAGAACATAAAAATCCGTTGATTGACTAGCCAGCACTAAGACTTCTTGAGCTGGTTGTGCTATAGAATGGCAGGGCAGCAAATAGCAAGCGGACCCCCATCAGATTAGGTTGAGTTTTGTCAAACAGACAGCAGTTCCCGGCCAAAAATAGTTTCCCCATTTGACAGGGGTTTCCGGACTTTCTAAAAAATTCTTTTCGTACTGATTTTGATCTTCGGGCAAAATATGGGTAGGAATCATCCCATGTTTTCAGGGAGGCAGGCATTTTATGAAGGC
>CAXNGG010000077.1:0-7813 GCA_964201885.1 Oligoflexales bacterium | reverse complement strand
GTAGGTGTCTTGCCTTCAGTTCTTTGGAACCTTCTTTGGAATCATCAGAACTGCTGGAACAATATTATGTTTAATTTGTTAAACAGACAAATTACCCAGGGCGAAGGAAGGCCTGATCTTTATATAGTCTCTCTTTTGTTTCTCTTATCGCCATGGATTGTCGTAGCCATATTTAGGGTCTGGAGTCTTCGCGCTAAATGGAGCATGGGCTGGCTTTGGTTGGTGCTGGCACCCTTGGGCTTATTTGCGGTTATGAGTTTAAAGCGTGTAGTAGGCATACATTGGTTGCTAGTCTTTGTCATTCCTACCTATGTTGCCATAAGTTATCTGCCCTATAGCTACTTGAAGAGGCTTGCCAATTTCAGCATGATCTATGGGCTTATTTTGGGAGGCGCTGTCTTTTTTGTAACAAAAAACGCAGATGAACTTTTAGATCGGTATAATTTGGCATCTACCCAGCTGCAAAAAAATGCGTATCTTTATAGTGTTCACCCCCAAGAGCTATGTGAGGCCTTGGACAGCATGGTTCCAGAGGGCTTTCAGCTGGCAGTGACCGGATACCCGCCGTCAGCCATTTTTGAGCATGTTTGCCGCAAGAAATTGACGACTCTTTTTGCCACGGGTGTCTATGGACGCCAATGCGACACCAGAGACGATATCCTTCCCTTGGCAGGGAAAGATTTGGCGCTTTACATTGATTCTGGAGTAGCTGATCGCTACGGTGCTTTTTTTGATTCGTTTGAAGTGGTCAATAAGTCCTATCAGGGCACTCAATTGACTCTCGTTTTAGGTAAAGGCTTTCATTTTGAGCAATATCGAGACGAGGTTTTGAGGGTTATTGCTAAGTCCTATTATTCCCCGCCTTCATGGCTTCCTAAGGGGCGATGTGGATTTGTGGACAGATACTTCCCTGATGGTATCGAGGAGGTTTCTCATCCTGAATTAGATCAGCCTTTAGAATTGTAAGAAGTCTAAAAGCTAGAGCTGGAAGAAGTCTATGAGTCCTTGTGGTACTCCACTTGTCGCCACTGAAACCAGATAGGTCGGGTAGTTGAGCCCTAAAAGGATGGCACCTACGGCTACCGAGAGGCCGGCAGATACCGAGTCGGGGTCTGTAGCGTAAGTAGTGGCTAAAGACTGAGTAGCTGCCAGAGTGTCAGATACCGTCTGCCCTCTTCCAGACTCAATCAACAAGATCAAGTCCGGGTCTAAAACTTTAGATGCTGCAAAAAGGCGGTTACTATTTAAGGTATAGGCAGAACCTATTCCAGAATAAAGAATCGCAAGCCAGCGAATGGATTTGTAGGAGCTGGGATCTGGCATCAGAGACAAAGCGGTGATCAAATCCGAGGAGGCTTGCCCCAGGTCCTGGCCGACTTGGAATAAGGTGTTGCTTTCCTCTAAGTTACTTGGAGCTAAAGATGTTAGCTCCGTTTTTAAACTATCGAGGAACGTAGGCTTGCTGACATTTGTAAGGAGCGTGATGGGCGCATATCGAGCCGTTCTTCCTGCATAGGCGAAGCCACGTCGGGCAAAGTTGCGGTAGTTAGTGCCATCTTGAATGATTAGGCAGTCTAAAAGTTCTATCGCAGTAGAGTAGTCTTCTTTGTCCAAGGCATTGACAGCTTCTTCGGTAAATCGTTTGACTTGCTTTGCCTTAAGGGTAGGGCAAGTTTCTAGGGCTGGCTTCACAGAGCGGCATTCCGTTGTATACAGGCAATTGTCGAGCCCGCACCCGCCTAAGAAAATAAAAATGTATAAGATGTTTTTCATTTTTATCCTATAAACTAAAGCCGGAAGAGATAGAGAACATAAAGTACTTTCTAATGTCGCCTTTAGGGTCTACTCCATAGACTTTTTGCCAAGTTGAAAGAGATATCTTAAAGATAAAGGCATCAAGCTCTAATCCATAGCTTGGGTATCCATGGTGCATCCCAAACGCAAGGCCCAAGGAGTTTCTAAGTGTGATTTTCGTTCCGGCGTAGATTCGTTTAAACATGGGTTCGTTGTAGGCATTGTTGATGTCTCGGTAATCCAATGCAAAATGAATCATATCGGTACTATTGTGAAAGGTAAATCCGACACCTGAGTTGATGGTCTGAAAGCGGATCGGTTGTTTGGCGTGGCAGTCTGGGTCTAAGGGATCACAAGGAGTGCCAATAGACTTAAGTACGGCATTTCCTATATCTTGAACGGTGATGCCAAGACGAAAGTCCATCCATTTTCCCTGGGTAAACCAGAGACTTCCCGCGTCGACCCCTGTTCCTTTGGCGATTCCTGATCTAATTTGGTCGGTTTGGGTTTTGAGTGCTGATTTATCGCTGGCAAGCTCCGCGCCTAGGGCAATCTTCGTGTCGAGAAGTGCCATGTACTTAGCGGTAAGCCCAAAAGAAAGAGGTGAGTATGGAATTCTTGTCGCTGTAGAAAGGGCAAGCGCATTGGCTGATTCAGCTCTTAGCACAAGTTGAGGTAGGCCCATTCCTGTTTCAGGATCACCGGCCCTTCGGACCTTAATGTCAACACCCTGCCCCAAAACAATGGAGCCCGCAAAATTATTCAATATCCCCGAAAGGGTTGTAGAAACACCAAATCCGGTATTCTTTCCCATAATAGCGTTTAGGTCTTGAGTGGATTCTTCGCAAGCTGATTTGCCGCCTAAAAGCCCATTCATGGCACCGGTCGTAGCAGAGCAGCCTTCGCTTTTTGCTTTATAGGCATAAAGGAGTGAATTTCTTGGTCCCATTAAGTTAAACTTTGTGCCAACCCATCTTACTATTTTCCCACCAAAGGGAATCAAAGCGGGATTTGAAAACATCAAGCCTTCCCGTGAAGCCATAGTGATGGAAGCACCACCAGCAGCGTTATCAAAGGGATCTTGATAGAGCGGCTCATTGGATAAAAACTGTCCCTGAGCTGCCCTAGCTGTCAAAACGCTAAAAATAATGGTCAAGATTAAGTACAAAGTTTCCATCCTTTTGTGCCTGGTTCCTCGGCAAAATCCCATCATTTCATGAGTTTTGGGAATGCCGCTGCTAGGAAATGTCCTGGCTAACTCTGAGGTTTTATGGAAGCGTAGGAGAAGCACGCCTGACCTTACGGGATTCAATAGGCTAATATTGCATGGGTTAAGGCTTGAATTTATCAAGCTGCAAAAAGCCTTTGAAGGCTTGCAGCTCTACATCATAACATGACAGCTCTGGAAGAATCTTGGGGCCTAAAACTTTATCTTGGCTCTATTCTAAAATATAATGGAGGGATCAAGTGAAATGCCTTCTTAAGGGGTTGACGTCTATCTATACAGTCTTTTAAGGTGACAGAGTGAGTGACTTTTCAAATTCGAATTCTAAAAAATTAGGGTTAGCCCTAGCGGCTCATATTACAGATCAGCCAGACGCCACGGCGCTATTGCAGGCGGCGACGGCTGAAGGGAATTGGCTAGCCCAAAAATTAAGTCAAAAGGTCCCCTTAAAAAAGACTTCAAATGGACCAACAGTGCTCATTGTTGACGATGAAGTTGATCTGGCTGAAATTTACTCTGATCTTCTTTTAACTAACAATTTCAAAACTTTGATTGCCCATAATTTTAGAGAAGCGTTGGAAAAAATCAACAGCTGTAGCGAGATTTCGCTTATGATCATTGATTTAAAGCTTCCTGAAGTTAATGGCCTTCAAATTCTCAAAAAGCTTAACGAGATGAAGCTTATGGTTGGAGTTCCAAAGTTTCTTTGCACGGCTTTTGCCAGTCCTGATCTCGTGACAAAAGCCCGCGAACTTGGGGCTGTATATTATTTAGTTAAGCCAGTCAATTTTGATGATCTATTATTTCAAGTTAAGAAGTATACTTCATGGAAGGATGCTGTATGAAGGCCATAGAAAACAAGACAGCTTCCATCGCTGTAGTCCATCCCACCCAGGTGATTAGACAACTCATTAAGTCTTCTCTTAAGGCTTTGGGTTTTGAAAAATGTGATCTTTTTGCAGACTATGCTTCTTGTCTAGGCCATTTAGAGGTGGAGAAAGTGGACCTTATCTTAGGCACCTTGTCGATTTCAGAATCTATAAATGGTCTTCAAGTTCTAGACGTAATCCTAGATAATTATAAGCTCAGAAACACTTATGCGGTCTTTTTTTTGGATGCCCAAGAAGCTGAATTTGCATTGCCTGCGTATGAGCGAGGGCTTCTCGATTCCATAACGGCCTGGGGCTCCTCTAAAGAGGAAATGGAAAAAGCCTTAAAATCCATGTTGGAACGTTGGGAAAATCTTGAGTATAACGATCTCTCCATTTCAAGCTTAGGAATCATATCTAAGCTTAGGATTTTCCCTGATCGGTTGGAACAGTATTATCGGAAAATCTTGGAGGTTCGTCAGGCCGACGCTAGAATTTTGATGGACCTTGCTATTTTGCTCCATGAAAATCAAGGGGATCCTGAGGCAGCTATTTTTGCAAAAAAAGCAGTTCTTCTCGAGCCCTCACTTGAAGACGAGTGGGGGATGACGGACTCCCTTTCCTCGCTCGACCAGGTGAATGTACTTGGAATTAGCCGAGTGGGTATTTTAGATCCTGATTCAACTGTGGTTGACATGCTCAAGAAAAGCTTTGAAGAACTTGGCGCTTCAGAAATCTATGCTTTTAGCTTAGCTTCGGAAGCGCTCGAATGTTTTTCGAGTGAGCATTTTGATCTTATTTTAACGGAATGGAACCTCTCAGAAATGGCCGGAGGTACGTTCCTGCAAAGGCTCACTAAAGGGCAATCGAGTATCTCGCCTATTCTTGTCATGAGCAACGAGCTGAATGAAGAAGATCTCGTTGTTTTGGATGAGTTATTTGTCTATGGCATTCTAAAGAAACCGTTATCTAAAGAAGCTTTGATTGCAAAAGTTTCTTGGTCACTTCAAGAGGCGAAAATAACCAAAGATCCAAAGCTTTTGGTTAAAAATCTCAGAAACCTCATCAATAACGGTCGCATTCCAGAGGCGGCAAAAGAATTATCTCACTTAAAAAGTCTAGGAGAGCTCGATGCTGGTAGTCTTCTTGAGCTTTCAGCGCAGATTTCCTATGCAGAAAAGGATTTTGAGCAGTGCAAGCAGTTCTGTTTGCAAGCCTTAACAGAAGGTGAAGCTACTATTTTCATTCTGTCCTTACTAGCTAAAGCCCTCATGAAGCTTCGCGAGTTTGATGCGGCGATTCGCTGCTTGGATGTTGCAAATACTATGGCACCTGGAAACATCCAGCGACTTTGTATGTTGGCAGAGGGGCATATGGAATCAGGAGATATAAACAAAGCCACTGGGGCCATAGACACCGCCGCCACCATAGATCCTGATAGTGAAGAGGTAAAGTCAGCCCGACTTAAGCAAGAAATGCTGGCAGGCAACCCAGAAAACGCCAAAAAGATGATGTCTGGTTTCCACGCCCCTCAAAACATTATTTCTTTTATGAACAACAGGGCCATCGCCTTATCAGTTAGCGGCAAGCATGAGGAAAGTATAGCCATTTATGATCAGACCAGCGCCGCTATTTCACCGGACTGCCTCGATCTACAGGCCATAGTTTTCTATAACAAGGGGCTGGCACTTGCAAAGGCTTCCGATCTGGCGGGATGTATTGCGGCTTTGGAGCAGGCGGAAAAAGGTGCTGAATCCAATTTACTCATTCGCATAAAGTCCCTCAAGGAAAGAGCCCTCATGGCCCTAGAAAAGAATCTCCGCCTTAAGCTAAAAGAAGTGTCTAAAGTGGTAAATCTTTCCCAAACGGAAATCGATAATCGAATGCTTCAATATGCCTCAAACCTTAAAATTCAGGCCGGTGAGTTGTGCTCTTATGGAATTTTAGAAGCGCATTCTGACATTTCCGCAATTTCGGATAAAATTTCTAAAGTTGCCTTTAAACAACGAGACACCATTAATCGTGATGAGATGGGAAAGCAAAACGTTTCCTAGTTGGGCGGGAATTTCTTTTCAGCCACTTTAAAAGCTGAACCTAGGAGAATCTGATAGCCCCCATTCCTAAGGTTAAAAGTCTCTTCTCCGGGATACTGCTGATTTGCGCTTTAAGTGGTTCTGAATAGGCTTTGAAATAGTACGACAATGAGTTGACGGCGCGTCTCGTTCCTCACAGAAGGCGCTATTATACGCTGGAAGGACCCTGTAGAGGGAAACTTCCTCCAGGTGATGGCTGAGCAGCGTTGTTTTGAAAACTTCCTGGCTCAAATGCCCGGCATTCCTTATGAGACCCTCCTCGACTTCTTCAATTGTCAAAGGCGAGGTGTCTTGTTATGGTGGCTAGAGGTCTGAGGATACGTTTTAGCTAAAAGATGAATTTGCTAAATAAATAACTATATCTGTAATGAGAGAGGCTACACGCGTGATTCGAATTATAGTGACTGGGGGAACATTTGATAAAGAGTATAATGAATTGGCCGGTGAGCTCTTTTTTAGAGACACTCATATTCCTGAAATGCTAGCCATAGGGCGTAGTGATTTACCAGTAAGGGTTGAAAAACTGATGATGCTCGATAGTCTTCATATGACCGATGATCATCGAAGTACTATACTTAAGGCCTGTACTGATTGCACGGAATCTAAAGTTATAATCACCCATGGCACAGATACTATGGAAGACACAGCCAAGACTTTGGGTGCGGCTCAACTCAATAAGGCGATCGTTTTAACGGGTGCCATGATCCCCTACCGATTTGCCAATTCAGATGGACCCTTTAATTTAGGAGCGTCAATCGGCTTTGTGCAGTCTCTACCCATAGGTGTCTACATCACCATGAATGGGAGGTGCTTTCCTTGGAATCGAGTCCGGAAAAATCGTCAAACGGGGCGATTCGAGTCCATTCCGTAAGGGCTTGGTGGCAATAGGTTGTCCGTTTAGGTGAGCGTCTTGTGGGGTAAAAGTCGTGAAAAAAAGGCTCTCAAGACAAGAATGCTTAAATAATACGCTTAGAGTGCCCTACAGGGAGTTGCTAGGAAGCTTACAGTAAGTGCCTTTATTCATCTTAATTGGCTGATTATGTGCTATGATAAAAGAAATCAACTTTTTCAAAACGGTGGACTTCTTTTATGACAACCAAGCCCTGGCTTAAACACTATCAACCTGGCGTACCACATGAAATTAATCTTTCTACCTATGCCTCCGTTGCGGAGATTTTTGATGTAGCATGTCGGCGCTATCAGTCAGCGGCATCGTTTAGTTGTATGGGAACGAATATTTCCTATGAGGACTTGCATGCCTATGCCACGCAGTTTGGCTCTTATTTGGTCAATGATCTTAAGTTAGCAAAGGGCAGCAGAATCGCCATTATGATGCCCAATCTTTTGCAGTATCCTATTGTTCTGTTCGGTGCCTTAAAAGCGGGAATGATAGTGGTAAACGTGAATCCACTCTATACCCCTAGGGAGCTCGAACATCAGCTCTTGGATTCTGGAGCAGAAGCGATAGTTATTGTCGAGAACTTTGCTCATACCCTTCAAGCGGTCATTAAAAAGACAAAAGTGAAGAAAGTCATTTTGACATCAATAGGTGAGATGCACTCGCTATTGAAGCGAAATATTCTCGACTTTGTCATAAGAAATGTAAAGAAAATGGTACCGCCATTTGAACTTGAACAAAGCATTAGGCTTAGAGAAGCCATGTCTTTAGGTTCTAGAAAAGACTTTGTGCCAGCTAAGTTGAATCATGAAGATATCGCGTTCTTGCAGTATACGGGAGGTACCACCGGGGTTTCTAAAGGCGCCATATTGACCCACGGCAACATTGTGGCAAACGTATTACAAGCAGGTGCTTGGGTTCATCCGATTATGGA
>CAXNGG010000076.1:0-7823 GCA_964201885.1 Oligoflexales bacterium | reverse complement strand
ATCGTATATATCACTTCTCTTGAATGGTTTCAAAAATAAGTCATCGGCTCCACAGCGATAGGCATCTTCAATGGAAAAGGTTGATCCTCCTGTGATAAAAATAAAAGGCAGATTTACTTGCTCTTGTTTCATTTCCTTGAGAAGGAATGTTCCCGATTGTCCTTCAAGATGGAGATCGCAAATTACGGCGTTAGGTTTGTTTTTATAGTATAACTCAAGAGCTTCCCGAGAATGAGTCGCTTGAAGCACCTCAAATGAACGGGCAGAAAACTCATAGTTTAGTAACTCTCCGATGGCCGGTTCGTCGTCAATGATAAGAATGAGCGGTTTATGATCCATTATTGCCTAAATTTTTCAATGTTCAGACTGATACTTTTACACATGGAAAGGATTCTAGCTAGGGCTTAATGGTTCTTTGAGATGGTTAAATTTGCCTCTTAGAACCAGACAGTTCCGAAATTTTTAAAGTGTTAGGACCCATAAAGATGGCTCTCAGTCCGACCGTTTGAAGTGCTGCCAGAAAGACCTTAAATGCGTCGTCTTTTGTGAGGAGCACAGGAGAGAAGATTTGTACAGTTCTGTCTAATTTGGGCTCCATGATCATCGTGTATTTTTGCCATTTTGAGATAGCTGTAATGATATCTGTTAGCTTGGTTGGGCGCGGAAAATCCATCGTCACCGAGGGTTCTTCTAAAGAAGTAAGAACTTCCGGCTCCTTTTTTCCATCGGCTGGTGGTGTGAAAATTTTTTCGATACTACGTTGGGACATCTTCGACTCTCCAAGTACTTTGGGGAATGAACGTACAGCTCATCGGTCAGGTTTTGGTCGGGATTAAAAAGTATCTTAAAAAGGCTTAAAAAACATTTAGTTAAGGCTCGAAATCGCCGACTGAAGTGATGTGAGTGGTGATGAGAGCGGTGATGAGAGCGGTGATTTAGCATTTCGTTTCTACTGTCTATTTTAGCAGCCATGAGAAGCTATGCTTTAGTCTTTCCTTCATCGGGTGCCCATTCCTAAGCGCGGTAGTGTTGTTGCTGAGATGGAACCTGTTGAATATATGAGACCTTTTTTCCAAGTTAGTATTGAAGCTAAATTTTTGCTGAATACAGCCGAACGAAGCTGCGAACATACTTTTCAGCGAGGTTTAAGATGATAGGTAAGAATCAAAAAATTTTAGGATTCGTTTTTCTCGCTCTGTGTGCATGTGAAAGAAATGAACCTGCAAGTAACGATTTGTCAAAAATAAGTTCTGAGGTTGATACAGCTTCCCAGACAACTTCGACACCACAAAATGAGCCTGTTCCCTTTGAGGCCCAAGAGGTAGCCGTGGATTCGACGGAAGCTCATGGATTGGAGGCTGATTCAGCAAGGGGGGCGCTGGCTTCGGATTCTAATCCAGGTCAAAAGGAAGGCGTGCCTAGCGTGACGTCTGAAATCAAAACCCATTCCTCCGCTCATAAGGACGCTGAAAAGCCTGCTTTTTTAGCTCGGGAGTGCGCGTCTCAAAATGAGGGCGAGATGGGGTTTAATTCGCGGGAAAAAAGAGCCTATTTTTGCAATGGAAGCCAATGGGTCAGGCTCAGCAAAAAATTCCTTAAGGATCAAAGGATATCCGGTGTGAATTTAGAAACCATGCACGACAAAAGTTTTCTATGCCAGAAGTCAGAGACTGGGGGCTTCCGTTGCATGAAAGCCGCAACCTATAAAAATGCACATTGAAAAAAGAATCTTCTAGGAGTTACGTCTTTTCAGATGTGTTTAAAGCTAAAGCATGGATTTCTTTTTTCATCCAATCTCCTAATGCTCGATAGACCATGCGGTGTTGCTCTACCATAGATTTGCCTTGGAATTCTTTAGCAGAAATAGTTACAGACCAGTGATCTCCGCCTCCTGTAAGGTCTTGGGCTTTTACTGCGCAAGAAGGAAAGGCCTCTTTTAATTTATTTTCAATAGTTTCAGGATTCATCGTCCGATCCTTTATGTTAATAGCTTATGTTGAAAGTTTAAGTTCATGGTTTCGGGTAATGGGGGTGGTTCCAATGAAATTGCCGAGTCAGATCATAGTGGCAACTAGAAATAGACACAAGGCCATTGAGTTTGAGCAAATTTTTGGCAGCGGGGTCCGAATTTTAACGGCGCCAGACGTGGATCCTGACTTGACCTGGAATGAAACTGGCAAGACGTTTGAGGAAAATGCCCGCATTAAAATCCAGGCGGTTTCTTCAAAGGCTCGGGAAGTTTTTCCAGACAGTTGGATTTTAGCAGATGATTCCGGCATTTGTGTCGAGGCGTTAGGGGGCGCTCCTGGTGTTTATTCTTCGAGCTACGGCGGGGAAGAAGGTAATGATCGACAAAACACGGCGCGGCTCCTTCAGGACATGAAGGGGGTTGACCATCGGAGCGCCGATTTCCGTTGTTGTTTGATTTTGGAGGCTCCTCAACTAGGTGAGAGCGTTTTCTTTGGTCAGTGCGAGGGCCGCCTACTAGCAGAGGGAGCCGGGTTTCATGGTTTTGGCTATGATCCGATTTTTATACCGGCAGGCTATACCCAAACGTTCGCACAATTGCCGATCGCAATAAAAAATTCGATAAGTCATCGAGCTAGGGCTTTTGCTGCTCTTAAAGCTTGGCTCATTCAGAACGAGTGATGTTTTAGCTTACTTAATTTTCTCTACATAGGCCTGAAAGGACTTGTTGGCACGCAATGGCTTAAAGTCTGGATTTCGGCGGGAATCTCGAAGTTGGGACCCATAAAGTTTTTGATTGAGTCTCATTCCTTCGAGGATAGCTATGGCTTCGTCTGGTTTGCCGGTTTTAGCGTAGCATCGGGTCAAAAGGTAAACTGAATCTACGATTTTTTTCTCGTGCTGTAGGGATAGACTTTGTTTATTATACTGGTCATTAAGGTCTTCTAGGATGGGTATAGCTTCGCGGCATTGGTCTTTTTTCTTGAGGGATTGGGTTAAGTACCAAATCGTTTCAACATCTTTTCTATATTCAGACCATTTCGGGTATAGGAGGTCGATGATTTTTTGGTATTGTCTTTTCTTATAGTTTAAGGCAATAGTTTTTTCCCAAATGGAATCTGGAATTGTGGCTGATCTTTGCATCGCTGGAGCCGAGGCGATTTTAGGTGCTTTAAGATAGTATGGCGTCGACCAAAGGCATGGCGCTTGGCTGCCACCATCACAACAAGACTCGCCAATGATACCACCTAAAAGCTTTGACTTTAAGGACTCGCATGACATTTTAAAGGTGGCATGTAAGAAGACTTTGACATTTTGACCTTTTAAAGCAAATTTTGTCGTTCGATCATTGGTGGTCACTGCAGAGGAGTCGGTCACTTTTCCATCTAAAAGAAGACCTCTGTGACTCTCTAGAATATTTGCCTTTAGGTTTGGGGGTAAGTTTTGAACCCAATCGGGAAGAGATTTGAAACTGGCAGAACCCTCTTTAGGATCTAAAGAAGCGCAACTTGCGACTTGCAAGACAATGGGGCCAGAAGTTTGGCTGAGGCAAGCAGCATGGGCAGCGTTTGAAACAGCCCCAAGGGTCATTAAGGTGAATATTTTCAAAAAGTGTCCCTTTTCCACGACAAAATTTCCACGTATGCTGTAAAATAAACCTCATGATGTTATGATTATATTATTTTCGCGACCTTTTGGGGAGACTTTTATGCTAGCTAAATTGACTTTGCTTTTGACTTTGTTCACCATGATGCCTGCTTGCACGAAGTCCGCTGATGAGCAAGCTGAGCCTGTTGATGAAAATGCAGGAAATCAAGCGGCATCTGATGCCCCCGTAAAGGGCGCTGAGACGGCTGTTCCCCAAGCTTCAAATATAGGTGCTGGCGAAGGGGAAGCAAGCGTAAATGCAGCGACCAATGCAGCGGCTGAGATTCCCAGCAACACCACAGCGGCTCCCACTGATATGACAAGCTCAGAGATGCCACCTTCCGATGCGGCAGCTCCTAATACAGCAGCCCCTAGTGCGACTGGTAAAGTCGTACGCTACGCACTAAATGACACAGCCATCCTAGCAAGTCCTGAGGCAAGTGCAAGTCAGGTGAGTACCCTGAAGAAGGGTGAGTCCGTGTTGATTGAAGATCTTGGGGCCTTTGGAAAGATCTCTGATGGAAAGTTTGTTTCTAAAAATGACCTAACGGAGAAAGCTGTGCCAAGGGATTCTGTAAGCAATCCTTGGAACTAAATGCAGGCGATTCGTGTAGTCGGTCAATATAGCGCCGGCGGCTTTAAGGCTGTTGGGCGCTTTGTTTTGTTTGCTTGGTCAGTGGTTAAAGAATTTTTTCCGATGCCTAGGAAGCTTCTTCTTGTTCAAATGGAATTTATTGGTAACAAGAGCTTCTGGATTATTACTTTAGCAGCCATGATGATAGGCGCGGTTTTTGGATTGCAGTTTGGAGAAATCTTTAGGGTCTTTAAATCAGAATCCATGATTGGTGCGGCAGCATCCTACTCGTTATCTAAGGAGTTGGCGCCTGTAGTCAGCGCCTTTTTAGTAACGGGCCGCGCAGGATCCTCCATGGCGGCTGAAATCGCCACCATGAAAGTCAATGATCAGATTGACTCTTTAAAAGTGTTAGGCGTGAGCCCGTTTAACTATTTGATAGCCCCAAGGGTTCTAGCCACCTTTTTAATGCTACCGCTTCTTACTGCGGTTTTTTTATTTGTGGGTGTTTTGGCCAGTTACATGATTGGGGTCATGATCTTTAATGTGGACTCTGGCGTCTATATTGCCAATATTCAGTGGATCTCAGAACCTAAGCATATTTTTGAAGGGTTGGTAAAGTCGGCTATTTTTGGGTTGATCCTATCACTTATTGGTTGTTACAAAGGAATTGAGGCGGGAAGAGGAGCTAAAGGGGTAGGGACGGCAACCACTCAAAGCGTCGTTTTTGCATTGGTTACGATTCTTATCGTAGATTTCATGCTCTCGTTTATTTATTCAGGATTCTAGCAGAAAGCTTCGTGTATTTTGCCTGGGCCTCATAGGCCTTTTTTTGGGTCTAGGCTAAAAGAATGCATGAAGTTGAGTGGTGATCCCTGAGGTCTTTGTTTCTACGTGATCTTCTGTGGATTTATTGGTTGTAGATTCGTAGCCAATTTGGAGATCAAGTCCTGGTATTAAAAAGGATCTCAAGCCCGACTTCATCTGGACGGCGTTGCCAGGTAGAATGTCGGTGCTCACGTTGGCAACGGTATAAGCTAAGTTCAGGTAAGTTTCGCCAAAAATTCTAGTATAGGTGTCCAAAGAATGGGTTCCACCCACTCGGAGAGCCTTAGCCTTGTTGTCATTAGAATAGCTGATGGTTTCATAATTTAGGGTGGTGCGCTTTACGGTCATACCCAAACTCAGGGAGTGAAGAAGGGTGGTGACTTCTTGAGACGTTGCGTTCGTTCCTGAGGTTTTTTGATAGCTATAAACTGCCGAGGCCCCTAACTTCACAAATCTCAGTCCGCCATTTACCGCGTAGCCGCTAAGGTTCTTCCAGGTGGTGCCATCTTCGGTTCCAGTCAAGATGTGGAAATTAGCAAAAGGGACATTGGGCGCTGTGCCGATGGAAATGGCGGTAAAGGGCGGAGCTCGGTACATTCCCCCTGAAATATCTTGAGCAGAAGCTAGGATTTTTTGAGACAAGGAAGTGTGGTCTGGTGTGGCATTACCAAATAAGGGGCGGTACAAACCAGCCATAACAAAAGTATTATAGGGTAAGCTATCGTACATCCCATAGGCGCTTCGTGTCATGGATTGGGCAAAGCTGTCTTTAGTTTTAGCGTCTTTACCAGGATTGCCCAAGATGCGAGACTCATAGACAAAATGTAAATCTCGGTAAAGCGGCCTAGCTCTAATGGCAAAATCTGCAGCCATCAGGAAATTTTGCTTTACTGCTGTCGAGGTTCCGTTGGTGGTTCGTGTAAGGTTATTTACCATCCATCTTATATCGCCTCCGCCATCCACTTTCGATTCCCCTAATTGCCGGTACGGATCGTCTTGGGGAACTTGATAGAGATACTGAACATCAGATTCTGAGATGGTGGTATAGGGATTTGCCACGCGGTCATGTTCGAGTTCATTCATGGGGGTTTCCGTTTCTGCAAGCGTCAAACCATGTTTGACAATGCGTTCGGAAAGTTTAGAGTTTGGGTCTGAAATTTGATCTTTTACTTTTTCCCAAGGCTTCTTGCCGTAGAGCTGGTCTTTACGTGGGGCAAACCCTAGGCTATTTTTTAACCAGCTCACCTTCTGAGTGCTCAACCAGCGATCTTCCGTCCATTTTCCGTAATGGCTTCTGAGGCCACCTCCGTTAGGATTGACATGGCAGCCCTGACAAGACAAGGTGCACTTTCGCTTGGCGGCAACTACATTGATGCGGCCGGGAGCATGGCAGCCCGCGCAGTTTTGGGCAAATCGATTCCCTAGCCAAGGCTCCGCTTGGGCCTTGGTAGAAAAGGGAGAAAAGGGAGAAAAGAAGAAAACAAACGCAAGCACTGAGCACAATTTAAGCATTCGTTTAAGCATGATTTTTCTCTCACTTTCGTTAAAGGACTATCATAATGTGTCTCTTTCCATCGCGCAATAGGCTTAGACATAGTAAGATAAGGCTTTAAGCATCATTGGAGCGTCAACGTTTTGGTTGGGGCAGTGGGGGAATATGTCTACCGAGTATAATCCAAGTCAAATCGAGAAAAAGTGGCAAGATTATTGGCTGTCTCAAAAGACGTTTAAGACGTCTGAGGATAGGAATAAGCCGAAGTACTATGTTTTGGATATGTTTCCCTACCCTTCAGGTGACGGACTTCATGTGGGGCACCCTGAGGGCTATACCGCAACCGATATTATATCCCGTTATAAGCGTATGAAGGGTTTCAATGTCCTCCACCCCATGGGATGGGATGCTTTTGGGTTGCCAGCGGAACAGTATGCGGTTAAGACCGGCACCCATCCAGAACTCACCACGAAAAAGAATATAGACAATTTTAGACGCCAAATTCAGTCCATCGGACTGTCTTACGATTGGGATCGAGAAGTCAACACGACAGATCCTTCTTATTACAAATGGACCCAGTGGATCTTTAAAAGACTCTATAATCAAGGTCTAGCCTATGAAACGACGATACCCGTAAACTGGTGTCCTGCTTTAGGCACCGTCCTCGCCAATGAAGAGGTTGTGGACGGCAAGAGTGAGGTCGGGGGCTTCGACGTCGAAAAACGCCCCATGCGCCAATGGGTTTTGAAAATCACCGAATATGCAGAGCGCCTGCTTCAGGATCTAGATGGTTTAGATTGGCCCGAGGCCATCAAAGAAATGCAACGCCATTGGATTGGAAAATCAACCGGAGCTAAACTTTTCTTTACTATAAAGGGCCAAGCTCTTAGCGAAGCTCTTAGCCAAGCTCTTAGCCAAGCGAACTTAAACTTTGAAGTGTTTACCACAAGGCCTGATACCTTATTCGGGGTGACGTTTTGCGTGCTAGCCCCTGAACATCCGCTTGTAGCGCTCATTACAACTCCCTCTCAGCAGGCTGAAGTAGGGGCTTACGTCGAAGGTGCTAAGTCAAAAAGTGATCTTGATCGCACAGCGCTTTCCAAGACTAAGACGGGGGTGTTTACAGGAGCCTATGCTGTAAATCCTGTAAATCAACAAAGCATCCCTATATATATCGCGGATTACGTGATGATGACTTACGGAACCGGCGCGATCATGGCGGTTCCTGGTCATGATGAGCGTGATCATGAGTTTGCCACTAAATATGGGCTTCCCATTCTAGAGGTCGTTCGCGGTGAGTCTCAAATTCCTATT
>CAXNGG010000075.1:0-7935 GCA_964201885.1 Oligoflexales bacterium | reverse complement strand
TTTATTCGTCATGGGGATTCTTTCGACGTGGTGTCTGTTCTTGAGGCAACAAGTGACTCAGAACGCTTTCGTTTGCGCTCAGAGCGATGGAATATCGATCATTTCAGCCTAGAAGCCTATTCTATGAAGTGTGTAAAAGCATTGGGGCTAGATGGTTTGGGCTAACGAGGGGGTGCGAAAACGGCAAGATAAGACCTAGCGATACAAACATTTGTTTCTTTCCCTTAATTTTAGATTAAACTAGAGCATATTTGACTGGGACTACTTTGGAGGACCTTCTGTGCAATTCAATATCGTAGAAAAACTATTAGGCATGACGCTCTTTGGATCTGAATGGGTACTTTGGCTTCTTTTGGCATCAAGCGTGCTGTCCGTTGCCGTCATTTTTGAGCGATTCTTCTATTTAAAAAAATTGTCGATCGATGTGGGAGGGTTCACTCGGGAGCTTTCAGACTGTCTCAATGCGCGAGATGTTGAGGGAGCTGTTCGTCTCTGTGAAAAAAGCCCTTCCCTTGAAAGTCAGGTGGCGTTAGTCGGCCTTAAAAATAGATCTCGCGGCCCAGAAGCCATGGAAGGTTCTATGGACGGATTCCTTATTGGAGAACGTCAAAAACTGGATAAGAACTTAGTGATTCTTGGCACCCTTGGCAATAATGCTCCTTTTATTGGACTCTTTGGAACGGTGCTTGGAATTATAAAAGCTTTTAGCGATTTATCTTTAAATTCTGCGGGTGGTCCTTCCGTTGTGATGGCGGGTATTTCCGAAGCGTTAGTGGCCACAGCTGTAGGTCTCTTGGTGGCTATACCAGCGGTAATTTTTTATAATTTCTTTAATCGAATTGTTAAAAAGCATGTCGGTAGTTCAGCGGCAATAAGTAAACTTGTAATGACGTATAAAAGTCAATTGGGAGACTGAGCATGGCCGGCGGAATTGGGGAAGGCGATGATGATGAAATTACGGGTATAAACGTTACCCCCTTAGTCGACGTGATGCTCGTGCTACTCATTATCTTTATGGTCACAGCTAATTATATCCATCAGAGGTCCATTGAAGTAAAACTGCCTAAAGCAGAAACAGGTGCTGCCAATTCTGAAACGAAGAATATTTCTTTCACATTAGATCAGAGTGGGGCCCTTTATATCGACGGAACGCCTACCGGGTGGGCCGAGGCCAGTGAAAAAATAAAGGCAGCCCTTGCGAAAAATGGTCCTGGGTTGCAGGCTATAATTACGGCAGATACCCGCACCTCCCATGGAGATGTGGTGAAACTCATTGATGCCGTTAGAAAAAACGGTATAAATGACTTTGCTTTAAATGTCGAGACGTCAACACCCGCACAAACAACGCCTTGAGAAGGGGTATTTGGTGTCAAAGAAATCTAAATTGTCTCCTTTGACCAGAGATGCGGTAAGACAGTTCCTTTCGGAAAATACATTTAGGCTCACTCCTAAGTCTGAATCCGTATCCCAAGCAAATACTGGACTTGTGGGGATTGAGATTGAGATGCTTCCGCTTTTAGGCAAAGATCATTCAGGCATTCCACGTCTTCAAGGACAAGACCAATCTATCCTAAGTTGGATCCGTCCTCTGGGAGATGAGCTGGGTTGGAAGCAAAAAACCGAACCCAAAGAAAATAGCCCTGGTGAAGTGATCGTGACGCTGCTGGAACTGCCAGAAGGGGACAATGTTTCCTTTGAACCAGGGGGGCAAGTTGAAATTTCCTCGAAGCCTTATGCCAGCCAAATCGAGATGGTGAGTCGGGTCAAACACCTCCGCACACAGATCACCACAGCATTAGGGTTTCATGGCGTCTATTTGGTAGGGATTGGCTACAACCCGATGGCGAACACCGATCAAGTGGGTCTGCAAATGGCCAAGAAGCGGTATCGGGCCATGGATGCTTATTTTGAAACCATAGGTCCCTTTGGGCGGCAAATGATGCGCCAGACGTGTACCGTTCAAGTCTGTTTAGATTTTGGCAGCCAGCAAGAGACCATGGCTAAACGCTTTTGGCTTGGCCAAATGCTCGCTCCCATGGCTGCGGCTCTATTTGCAAATTCTCCGATAGTGAATCGAAAGCCAGCAGGCATAGTCGGTCATCGCTCGAAGATTTGGCGAAATATTGACCCCTGTCGCACGGGACTTCTTTTCCCGAAAGCTAATTTGCCACAATCCCTCACAGTAGAATCCTGTGTAGAAACTTATGAACGATTCCTTTTAGAGAGCAAAGTGATCTTTATTCAGGCGCTCGACTATGAGGTACCCAAAAATCTTACCTTTGGCACCTGGCTTAATGAGGGCTACAAGGGAGTCTTTCCTGATGAGTCCGATCTGGAACTGGCTTTGTCGCTGCTGTTCTCGGAAGTCAGGCCCAGAGGTTTTTTTGAATTTCGTTCCGTCGATAATCAGCATCCTGTCTGGCAGTTTGTGCCAACCGTGTTTTGGTCGACGCTTATGTATAGCGAGGAGGCCTTAAATCAGGCCTGGGAGCTTTTGTGGTCTTTGCAATCTCGCCTTCCTGAGCTTCTAAAACGCTCCGAACAGGGCTTAAAAGATCTAGAACTGCGCTCGTTGTCACAAAAGCTGATGGCAATTGTGGAGCAAAATCTTGAAACCTTACCGTCTGCTTTTAGGGACAAAACTATAGAGCAGGATTTCCGTAGGTTTTATGATAGATATACCCTTAAGGGCCTAACGCCAGGGGATGAGTTGATTGAGCTTTTTGGGCAATCTCAGGGCGATTTAGGCAGTGGGTTTTGGTCACGATTAAATGAAAAATTGGTACAGGGCATGTAGCTCTGGCGGATGTATATGTCTTTGAGAAGGTGATTTTATATGTCAGATAAAGTAAACAAAACTGAATTCGATGCTGTGGATCCACAAAACTATTCCATGGAAAAGAGTCCAGAAGACCTTGAGGTTTATATACAGGATGTTGCCGACACCGTTCGCATTGGTCTAGATCAGTCGATAGCGATACTGACGCCATGGTTTTTTAAGAATATGCCCCAGACCTACTATCAAACAACACCTCGCGCAGAAAAGGTCAGACATTTATCCGCAGTGATCACCGGCCATGTCTTTGAAACCAAACAAACCGTCGAGCTGTGGGATAGAGATCGCCTTAAGGTTACTTATATTGGACCGGGAAGTGACAAGAAAATTCTGACTGATATGATTGAAAAATTAGCGACAGTGCCTGTTAAAATGGGCGCCCTTTATTTTTCTCATGACAAACTCTTGTTTCTTTCGACCTTCCATTGCAAGGGCTACAAGCCCGTCGACTTATCTAATCGTTTCAATAAGGGGAAGTTAGAAAAGGCAAGATCGCTTATGCTAGCGGAGTTTCCTGGCCAAGAGGAAGCTATTGATCACTATCTCAATTACGTCGACAATGATCTTGTGGTCTACGGAACCGTGGAACGACTTTTTGTTATTTTTAAGATGGTTCGTTATATGGTCTCCCATGAGGGTGCGTTTACCCAGTTGGAGCCTTTTGAGAATTCAACCAAGGGCAAACTTTCCATTGGTATTAAGGGAGTTGAGATTCCAGAGGTGGCTGAACAGGTGTTTCACCTAGTCAATCGTTATGGATTTAAAATCCACCGCGCCTTTTTAGCTCGGTTTGAGGAAGGGTATTCCGATCCGATTGTGGTTATGGTTTTTGAAATCGAAGGCAATAAGGGCGAGAAAGTAGATAAACTTAATCTTTCCATGGTTAGGCTTACTAAGGCCCTGAGGACATTAGGCTGGGTAGACTCAGATGAATACTCACAACTGGCTCTTGCACCTTTAAATCTCTCCATAAATGCCGCCAATTTTGTCCGTAGCATCGCAGCCTGGATCCATATTCAGTTGGGTAAAGAAAATCCTTACTATTTTTCTGAATACAAAGTTCACCAGACATTTTCTACTTACAGGGACATGGTTCCCGTTCTCGTAGACTTATTTCGCATTCGCTTTGACCCCATGCAAGAGGAGCAGCGAAAAAGCGGACGTTACAATATTGAGAGAGCTCAGCTTGCGTCTAAGATTGACGACATCACAGACGCTGTAGAACGAAACATTATGAACTCTGCCTTAATGTTCATCGACAATATTTTAAAATCAAATTATTTCCTGCAAACCAAGACTGGTTTAGCATTTAAATTAAACCCAAACATTTTAAACCAAAGGTATTATGCCAATCGTCCTTTCGGGATATTTTTTATAGTGGGACGAGATTATAGAATGTTCCATGTGCGCTGGAAAGATATAGCCAGAGGAGGTTTAAGGGTGGTCATGCCACGCAGCAAAGCTGACTATGGCTATGCCCTTGCTGGTTCATTTGATGAAGTCTATGGCCTTTCTTTTGCACAACAGCTTAAAAATAAAGACATTCCTGAAGGGGGCTCTAAAGCAGTTTTAATCCTCAAACCAACAGGCAATCGGGATAGGGCCGTAAAAGGCGCCATCAATGCTGTTCTAGACTTGTTAGTCGAAGGCGATGAGGCTGGGGAAGGTCAATCTCAAGCCCCAATCACGTACTACGATAAAGAGGAAATCATCTATCTAGGGCCCGACGAGAATGTTACCAATGAGCTCATTTCTTGGATCCCAGACCAGGCTGAGCGCCGTGGCTACAAGTATGCTCGAGCCTTTATGTCCTCTAAACCAGGAGATGGGATCAATCATAAAGAGTATGGAGTGACGTCAGAAGGGCTTAATGTTTTTGTGGAATATACCCTTAACTTTTTAGGAATTGATCCTCGCTCCCAGAGATTCACAATAAAGATGACGGGTGGTCCCGATGGGGATGTTGCAGGCAATGAGCTTAAAATTCTACATAGAGAGTATGGTGAAAACTGCCGCATCGTAGGCATTGCTGACGGCTTTGGTGCTGCGGCAGACCCTAATGGGCTAGATTGGACGGAGCTGCTTAGGCTCGTTAAAGAAGAGAAGTCTATTTCTCAATTTAATCCTTCTAAACTTTCGACTCACCCGGAATCATTTATTCTCCTGGCTGACAGCCTTGAAAACATCAAAAGGCGCAATGAGCTTCACTTCAAAGTTAAGTCAGATATATTTATACCCGCTGGGGGGCGTCCTTATACAGTAAATGAAAATAACTCTAAGCTTTTTCAACTGGAAGATGGCAGTCTTTCTTGCCGCGCCATAGTGGAAGGTGCCAATATTTTCTTTACGACAGAAGCTCGCAATAAGCTGCAAGAAATGGGTATGATCATCATCAAGGACTCTTCAGCCAATAAAACTGGGGTTATTTGCTCGTCTTTTGAAATCATCGCCTCACTGATTTTGAGTTCTGAGGAGTTTCTTGAAATAAAACCAACCTATGTGGCGCAAGTTTTGAAAGTTCTCAGACAAAAAGCCGCTGATGAGGCTGGCCTTCTTTTCTCTGAATATATGAAGAACGGGGAAAGAGTTTCGTTGGTAGATTTGTCGATGCGTATCTCCCGAGAAATCAATAGCGTTACAGATTTAATTTTGGATGAGTTTACGAAAAATCCTGGGCAAATCATCGGCGAGCAGGTTTTTGTGGACTTGTTGTATAAGCACGTTCCACCTGTCATTTTGGAAAAATATCGAGATCGCGTGACCAATGATCTTCCTGAGGCACACCGTATCGCGATCCTTTCAGCCTATATTGCGAGTCTTATTGTATATACGGAAGGGCTAGGTTGGCTTGACAGCATACCCGAAGAAGACCGCTATTTGGCCTGTGTTACCTACATCCGCAAGCAACAAGAAACACAAGGCCTCATAGATGCCATCTTGCATTCTAACGTCGCCGCAAAAGAACAGGTTGCAGGTATTTTGAAGAGTGCAGCCGCAAGAGAATTGACAAAAATTGCACTCACTAAGTCCCACGCGGTGAAGTGAGTAAAAAGGCCAAACGCGAAGACTTGTCTTTGCTTTGTAGCGACAGAGCAAAGGCGAAGCTTTTCATTCTGTAACTTCGTTGATATTGACGTATTTTTGGCAATCCTCTAGCATCTCCTGATTTTTTAAAATCACTTTAAGCTGTTGCTTAGCGGCGGAATTTAGAGCGCACCCGTCCTGGAATCGTCGGCAAGGCGTCACGTAGTCAATTCTAAATGGATATCCCTTTGGGTTCTTTCCCGGGATTTTGACGATCTCAAAAACAGGCGGTAATTTTTTTTGTAGATCTTTCAGGGTTGAACTTTTTGCTTCTAGCTCAGAAGAAATCTTGCTTATGGAATTTTGGTTTTCTTCAAGAATACTCGCGAAGGCGGCTAGTTTGGATTCGAGTACCTCGATTTGATCCCTTAGGGGGATGTCTGTGGGTTTGCTTTTTAGCAATTCTTTCGTTTTGGTAAGAATAGCTTCGTGGGCCTTTTTTTCCTTTTGCAAGGTCTGGTTTCTTTTTTTAAGTACCTGACGTCGTGGTCCCGAGCTCGCTACCTCATCATATAATGTGAGATAGACGCCCGCTACCCTTTCCCTGCAAAGCTCCCTTAGGTTGTAAGCCGCTCCAAACGTAGTTCCTGAAACGAGAATCAGTAGAAAGGCAATCTGCATAACCTCTTTCCCATGACGGAGTCTTGTTATTTTTATAAAAACAACCTAGATTTATTGTAAGCATATTTTTAAAGATTAAGGCAGGAACCATGCAAAAGCAAAACTTTTTTACTGGCAATGAAGATATTCTCTTTCACCTTAAGCACAGGGTCGATTGGGACTTGTTGTTTAATACCTTAGATCCTAAATATCGCGAGGCAGTTGGGGCTGCAACTGCCGAAGAGTACAGAAATTCCTGGTTTGAAGTGATGTCCACTTTAGGCGAAATCTGCGGGACTACCATTGCTGATAATGCAAAGCATGTTGAGGAACAAGAGATCCTTCTCAACAATGGCGTGGTCACTCTACCAGCTGCTATCGTTGAAAACATGGAGACCCTAAAAGCGGTCGGATTTTCGGCTATTTCCATCAATCCGTCCTTTGGTGGGCTAGGAGCCCCCTTCGTATTTGAATCCATTGGGATGGAGATGATCAATAGAGCGTGCCCCTCTACAGCTCTAAACGCCTGCTGGTTTGGTTCGATCGCTCACATTATTGAACGCTTTGGCAGCCATGAAATGGCCGAGCACTATGTCACCAAAATTGCTTCAGAATCTTGGTCGGGCAGCATGGCATTGACGGAGCCTGATGCTGGGTCGGATCTTGGTGCCATGAAAACCTATGCTGAAAAGCAAACGGATGGCTCTTGGAAAATTCATGGCTCTAAACGATTTATTTCTAATGGTCCAGGGGAGCTCAGCCTCGTGCTTGCCCGCAAATCTAAAGAAGACAAGGGTCTCGAGTCAATTTGCATATTTCTAGCTCCCAGGACTTTAGAAGGAAAAGATAACTTTGTCATTTCGAAGATCGAAGAAAAAGTCGGTTTACATGGCTCGGCTACTTGTGAACTTAATTTTGACGGCTCCAAAGGTTGGTTGATTGGTGAGGAAGGCCAAGGCTTTCCCATTATGTTGTTTTTAATGAACGATGCGCGTATTGCCGTAGGTTTTCAGGGTATTGGTCTGATGCAGGCAACTTTTGAGATGGCATCCAAGTATGCTTCAGAGCGTAAAACATGGGGTAAACCCATTGCCCAGCATGAGTTGATTGCTGAGAAGTTATTCGATATGGAGTGCGAGCTGCGTGGAGCCCGCTCTGTAAGTATCCAGGCAGCCTTTAATCAAGCCATGATGTATGCCTGCGAAGGGGCCTTGAAGCGTTCTGGAATTTCAGAAGAAGAAAAAGTAGATTTAGAGAAAAGACTTGCAAAGCATAAGCAACGAGTTCGCAGATGGACTCCTCTAATCAAGTACTACACAGGTGAAAAATCTTTTGAGCACGCTAGAAATTGTCTTCAAATTCACGGGGG
Source organism: Oligoflexales bacterium (assembly GCA_964201885.1). Classification (GTDB taxonomy): domain Bacteria; phylum Bdellovibrionota_B; class Oligoflexia; order Oligoflexales; family CAIMVM01; genus CAIMVM01. Next base: position 46 of record CAXNGG010000075.1, on the reverse strand, counting down.
ATACGGATTCACAAAAGAGTATCGCGCGGAATGGTGGGTGCGAGAG